>RFWS01000001.1 GCA_009921985.1 bacterium
ACCGATATGCATCTGGATCCCGCGCAGCCGGAGATAACGGTTTCCGGCAGCCCGGCGGTAGATGGCCGCAACTTCCTCAAACGGGATGCCGAATTTGTTGGCATAGGTGCCGGTGGTGATCTTGGCATGGCCCCCGGCCGCGACGTCCGGGTTGACCCGCAGGGCCACGGGAGCCCAGCGGCCCTTCTTGCGTCCCGCCACCGCCGCGATGGCCTGAAGTTCCTCCTCACTTTCCACATGAAAAGCCTTCACCCCTGCGCGCAAACCGGCCTCAATTTCCTCTTCGGTCTTGCCCACGCCGGCGAAGACACACTTGGCCGCGGTCCCGCCCGCCTTGCGGACCCGTTCTAACTCGCCGCCGCTGACCACATCGAAGCCGCTACCCGCCCGGGCCAACAAATTCAGGATGGCCAGATTGCTGTTCGCCTTGACGGAGTAGCAGATCAGGGGATTCAGCGCCCGCAACACCCCGCGCAGACGCCGGTAATGATCCAGGATCGTCCCGGACGAATAGACGTAGAGGGGCGTGCCGTGGCGGTCGGCGAGCCCTTCCACGCTCACCCCCTCCACGTACAGCTTCCCACCCTTGAATAATGGAAATTCCCCCTTTCTTCCATCTCCTATCTTCTATCTCCTACGGGGTTTGGTATTTTATCTCGATGAGCTGTTGGCTCGTGAAACAAGAACCCTCCACCTACCCCTTTTCGCTTTTTCTCAAGGAGAAGAAGGTCGTTTGGGACGGTGTCCGCAACTACCAAGCCCGAAATTTTCTTCGCCAGATGGCGAAAGGAGACCCCGTCCTTTATTACCACAGTATCGACGAACGGGCCGTGGTGGGGACTGCCCGGGTGAGCCGAACGGCCTTCCCGGATCCCACCTCTCCCCGCGGCGAGGACTGGACCTCCGTGGAACTCTCCGCGGACCGCCCCCTCAAAACACCCGTGCCCCTGGACCAACTCAAATCCGATGCCGTCTTCCGCGATCTCTTGCTCCTTCGCCAGTCCCGGCTCTCCGTCATGCCGGTCCCGCCAAAAATGTTTCAGGCCATCCTCAAGCTCGGTCGTTGATTTAGCTTTTGGCGTAAACCTCCGCTCCTTTTCGCACAAACTCTTTCGACTTCTCTTCCATTCCGGCCCGCAACGCCTCTTCCTCCTTCATGCCCTGTTCGGCCGCGTATTTGCGGACATCCTCGGTAATCTTCATGGAGCAGAACTGCGGCCCGCACATGGAACAGAAGTGGGCGGTCTTGGCTCCCTCCTGCGGCAAGGTCTCATCGTGGTAGGCCCGCGCCGTCACGGGATCGAGACCAAGGTTGAACTGGTCCCGCCAGCGGAACTCAAACCGTGCCTTGGACAAGGCATTGTCACGGTATTGCGCGGCCGGGTGACCCTTCGCCAGGTCGGCCGCATGGGCGGCAATCTTGTAGGCGATCACCCCGGCCTTCACATCGTCCCGGTTAGGCAATCCAAGGTGCTCTTTCGGCGTCACATAGCAAAGCATCGCGCACCCGTACCAGCCGATCATCGCCGCGCCGATCGCCGAGGTGATGTGGTCGTAGCCCGGCGCGATATCCGTGGTCAGCGGTCCGAGCGTGTAAAAGGGCGCCTCATGGCACCACTCCAGCTGCTTTTCCATGTTTTCCTGGATGAGGTGCATGGGCACATGACCCCATCACCTGCACCCCGCGCTCCCACGCCCGTTTCGTCAAATCCCCCTGGGCCTTCAGCTCGCCAAACTGCGCCTCGTCATTGGCGTCCGCCAACGATCCCGGTCGCAGGCCATCCCCGATCGAAAAGCTGATGTCGTAGGCCGCCATGATCTCGCAGATGTCGTCCCAATGGGTCCAAAGAAAGTTTTCCCGGTGATGGGCCAGGCACCATTTGGCCATGATCGAACCGCCGCGACTGACAATGCCCGTCATCCGCTTCGCCGTCAGCGGAATGAACCGCAGGAGAACCCCCGCATGGATCGTGAAGTAGTCCACCCCTTGCTCCGCCTGCTCGATCAGCGTGTCCCGGAAGATCTCCCAGGTCAGTTCCTCCGCCTTGCCTCCCACCTTTTCCAGGGCCTGGTAAATCGGCACCGTCCCGATTGGCACCGGGGAGTTGCGCAAAATCCATTCCCGCGTCCGATGGATGTTTTTGCCGGTGGATAAATCCATCACCGTGTCCGCACCCCAGCGGATCGCCCAGCGGAGCTTTTCCACCTCCTCCTCGATCGAAGAAGCCACCGCGCTATTCCCGATGTTGGCGTTGATCTTCACCAGGAAGTTCCGGCCGATGATCATCGGCTCCAGTTCGGGATGGTTGATGTTGGCGGGGATGATCGCCCGGCCCCGTGCCACCTCATCCCGCACAAACTCCGGAGTGATTTCCTTGGGAATCGAGGCCCCCCAGGCCTGACCGGGATGCTGGAAGCGTAGTTGGTCGCGGGAGCCTTGGGCCGTCATCTCCACCGCTTCCCGCGCGGACTGCAACTTCATGTTTTCCCGGATGGCGATGAATTCCATCTCTGGGGTAATGATTCCCTTCCTGGCAAAATGAAGTTGGGAAACAGAGCCCCGCCGGCCCCGCTGGGGCTTCCTCGATCCTCCAGGAAACTCGTCATGCCCCACCGTCTGCCCGTTTTTCAATCCGTTGTCCTCCGGTCGGACAACCCTGCCTTCGTAAAACTCCGTATCCGCCCGTTCCTGAATCCACGCCGCTCGCAGAGTCGGCAAACCATGCCGAACATCCGCGGCAAAATCCGGATCCCCCCAAGGCCCGCTGGTATCGTAAACCCGCACCGGGTCGTTGGCCTGCAGTCGCCCGTCCGGCATCCGCGTGGGTTGTAATTCGATTTCCCGAAACGGCACCCGCAGGTCAGAGCGGGATCCCTTCACGTACACGCGCCTCATGCCTTCGATCGGATCCAGTTCCTCAATCTTGGGAGCTTCTGGCTTTGCCTTCATGCTTCGGTATCTCCTGCCCTCGACGGGTCACGGGAGGGAAAAAGAGCGGCTCTCTCCCTCCGGCGGCATGACCCGCTTCAGGTTCTTAGGGTCTCGGGACCATGGTTCCCAACTCTCAGCCCGGCCGTCCGGACTCCCCTGATCGGAAAATCATAAAATTTTGGCGGGCCAGGTCAACTCCTTCGCCTACTGCTCCTCCAACACCGCGGTCGGGACATAACCCCGCCGCCGATCCATCGTCTCCACCTCCGCGTAGTCCCCAAACACCCGGCGCACGCTGACCCGGTCTCCTCGATGCAGGGTGGAGGTGGCCGGAGTCACCTGATTGGGGCCCGCCTCCTTGAGTGGCACATCCGTTCGGATCATCGCCATCGAGGCATCCCGGTTCCCCGTGCCCGCACATCCAACCAGGAAAAGCACGCCTGCTCCCAGTAACCCCAAAACAAATTTCATCTCAGCAGGATATTCCGCCGCACGGATGAACTCAACCTCCTAACTTTCTTCAAGCTCAACTTCAACGTAAACTTATCCACGAAGTGATCGGTCGCCTCATCCTCGATGGAACATCCTCCGCCTTTGAAAATATGGCGATCGACGAATCGTTGCTCCGCCAAGCCCGGATGCCGGTTCTCCGAATCTACGGATGGGAGGAAGCCTGTGTTTCCATCGGCTACTTCCAAAAAACCTCGGTGGTCCCGCCCTCCACCCCCTTCGTTCGCCGCTACACCGGCGGAGGTCTCGTGGAACACGGCCGGGATCTGACCTACACGCTGGTCCTTCCGCCGGACCATCCTCTCAACCTGGCAGGAACGCTTCCCTCCTACCGCTCCATCCACACCGCGGTGTCAGCCGCCCTGCGGGCCGCCGGGGTCGACTGCCAGTTGGCCACCGCCCAGCCGGAAAAAGACCATGCCTCCTGCTTTCTTAAGCCGGTACCCGCGGATGTTTTGGATCCGAAGGGAGGAAAAAAACTGGCCGGAGCCGCCCAACGCCGCACGAGGCAGGGTTGCCTCCACCAGGGGAGCATTCTTCTCCCCGGGCCCATCCCGATGAATTTGCCGAAACTTTTAACCGAACATCTTGCCCAAGAACTGCGGTTGGAATGGGTGGCCGGACTCCGAACCGATGATGAAAAGGATCTGGCACGAAGACTCGTCCAGGAACGGTACTCCACCCGGGATTGGAACTTCTCCCGCTGATGTTTCCTTACCTTGCTCTAATTTCTCAGCTTTCGAATCCCGATCTCCCGTAAACGCAAACCTTCACGTCAACGAAAAGCTGAGGACGATAACATTTAAGCCGCAGGCTTCTTCTTCCCCGCCCCCCAAATCATCAAGGCAATCACGAAAAGAACGAGCCCGATCAGGATCAGGCTACCTTTCTGGACCCAGGCTTCCGCCGCTTTTTGGGCCGCCAGAGATCGGGAAAAGCGCTCCCCCGCCACCGCACTCAGCCAGATCCATAGGGGCGTATAGACCATCGCTCCGAGGGCGTTGAGACCGAGAAATCTGGAAATCGGCATCCGGTGCCGGCCAGCGAAGAAAAAAACCCCGAAACGAACCGCCGGGATGAATCGCCCCAAGAATACCGTCTTGGCACCGTGCTTCTCATAAAGGTGCTCGATCCGGCGTTGCCTCTTTTCCGAAAAAACCAACGACCCTAGCCTGGTCTGAAGGAACCATTTTCCTCCCCGCCTGCCCAAAAAATACACCCAGAGATCCCCCGCGAGAATCCCCGCAAGACAGGCCGCCACGGAGAGATGGTACTGGGAGGTGCCCCAACCCACCGAAAGACCACTCGCCACCAAGAGAGGTTCTTCAGGAAGGGGAACTCCCATGGCCGAAATGAAAAGGATCCCGAACATGGCCAGATAACGGTACTGGCTGATGGCTTGAATCAGAAAATTTAGGTCCATATCAGCGATGCCCTGAAGGGGATTGGTTTGCATTGTCCGCACCCCTTTTTCCACTAGAAAAACTTCCTTTTCCCCTATGTATCTCAATATCGGTCTAACTTCCCGGGCCCTCTTTCACTCTTATTTGGGCCAGCCGTTCCGGGCCCGCCGGTGGTTGGTTACCACTTTTTTCCTACTGCTCCTTTCGGTTTTTTGGGTTGTGGTTGCCACCGGCCGGGCCCTGGATCATGTCTTTTTCCCTGCCTTCCGGCGCCAGGAAATTCGCCGACCCGTCTTCATTATCGCCCCGCCGCGCAGCGGCACCACCTTCCTCCAAAAAATGTTGGCCCAGAACCGGGAGGTCTTCGCCCCGGTGCTGATGTATCAGACCATCTTTCCCAGCATCACCATCCAAAAGATCATCCTCGGAATCGCGAGTCTTGGCCGGCACCGGGACAGCTTTCTGGGGCTTTTGATTACCTGGTTTGAAAGGCGCTTTTTCGGCGGTTGGGACAACATGCACAAAATGCGCCTCGCGCAACCGGAAGAGGACGATGGCTTTTTCGTCTACACCTTCGTCACCGAGGCCATTTATCTCCTCTTTCCCTACGTTCGCCTGCTTTGGGGAGCCGGCTTTGCCGACGACCTGCCGGAGCCGCAGCGCCGCCGGTTGATGCGCTACTACCGCTCCTGTCTGCAGCGCCACCTCTATCTCCACGGCAAAAACAAAACCCTCCTTTCCAAGGCCACCCAACTCTCGGGGTCGATTCACTGTCTTCGCCAGGAGTTTCCCGACGCCCGCATCATCAACATCCTCCGGAATCCGGCGGAATCGATTGCCTCCCACGTCAGCGTTTTTTTTCCGGTTTGGAAATGGGTCAATCCGGCCCAGCAAAAGAAGAGCCAAGAGTCCCTGGAATACGCGGAGCTTGCCGCCGCCTGGTTCCGGCATCTCGAGGAAAAAGACGGCCGGGCCGATGGCTCACGCTATTTGCGGATTCTTTACCGCGATCTGGTTTCCCGGACCTCCGAAACGGTCCGCTCCATCTACAAGCATTTCCGGATTCCCCTCAGCCCCAAGGCCTCCACCCAAATCACCCGGGCCGCCAAAAAGTCCCTGGAGTACAAAAGCACTCATCGTTATTCCCTGCGTGAATTCGGGCTTTCCGCCGATTGGCTCCGCCATGAACTCGGCCCGATGATGAAAAAACACCGCTTTACCCTCACCCCCCGTCGTTGAATCTTTTCACCCTCATCATTAGACGGAGCGGCCTAAGCTTTTAAGATTGTCCGGCTCTACGCCGTCCTTGGATCAAACCTCTGCGCAATCGGCATTCTTCTTCCCACCCCAAACGCTTTCGTCGTGATCTTGATTCCCGGTGCCGCCTGCCGCCGCTTGTATTCCGATAAGTCGATCTTCCGGACGATCTCCTGGGCCGTCTTTTTCGAAATTCCCTTTTTGGCCATGGCGCGAATCGATCCATCGTTCACCACGTAACTTTCCAGGATCCGGTCCAACTCCTCGTAGGGAGGCAGGCTGTCCTGGTCGGTCTGGTTGGGGCGCAACTCCGCACTCGGGGCCTTCTCGATGGACGACTTCGGAATAATTTCCCTCTCGCGGTTCACCCAGCGGGCCACCCGGTACACCATTGTTTTCGGCACGTCGGCAATCACCGCCAGCGCCCCGCACATGTCCCCGTACAGGGTGCAGTAGCCGACCGCGAGTTCACTCTTGTTTCCGGTAGTCAGCAAAAGTCGCCCCGTGTCGTTGGAAATCGCCATCAGGATTACCCCCCGGAGACGCGACTGCAGGTTCTCCTCCGTCAACCCGCCCTTCTTCCCGCCGCGCGCCGGCGCGATCGAGGCCAGCATCGCCTGAAACGATTCCTCGATCGGAAGCTTTAGGTAACGGATCTTCAACCGCTTCGCCAAGGCCTCGGCATCCTTCACGCTACCCTCGCTGGAAAAGCGGCTTGGCATGGCGACGCCCAGCACCTTATCGGGCCCCAACGCCTCGGCCGCGACCACCGCTGTCAACGCACTGTCGATCCCGCCACTCAGCCCCAGCACCACTTCCCCGAACCCGCATTTTTTCAGGTAGTCCCGCGTGCCAAGCACCAGTGCCCGGAAAACCGACTCCTCCCGTGAAGCCCAATCCGGCTGGCTTTCCCCCCCTGCGAGATCCACCACCCAGGACTGCTCGCCAAACGATGCTCCCTGGCCCAACAAACCTCCCTTTTTACCCACCGCCAGACTTTGCCCGTCGAACACAAGTTCATCATTTCCCCCCACCGCATTCACCTGCACCACCGGCATTTTGGACCGGATCGCGACTTCCCGCAGAAGCCGGTATCGGGTCTTTTCCTTGTCAATGCTCCAGGGAGATGCCGAAAGATTCACCAGGAGATTGATTCCCTTTTTCGTGAGCTCCCGCACCGGATCCCGCCGGTAACGCCGCACCGGCCAAACATCCTCGTCGTTCCAAATGTCCTCACAGATCGTGACTCCCACCCGTGTCTTCCCGATCCGGATCGCCTCGGAATCTCCGCCAGGCTCGAAATAACGATCCTCATCGAAGACATCATAGGTCGGCAGAAGTGCCTTCCTCGCCACCACCCGGAGCTTTTTCTGTTGGAGCAAAAACGCCGCGTTGTGGAGGGGTCGCCCGTCTTTCCCCCGGAATTTTTCAATGCCGCCCATCAAAAGCGGAACGCTCCCGATTTTGGCAGCCAAGCCCTTCAGCGCCCGGTCATGTGCCTCAAGAAAATCCGCCCGGTTCAATAGATCACGGGGCGGATACCCGCACAGACCGAGTTCCGGGGCCAACACCAGATCCGCCCCCTCCCTCACGACCTTCTCGTAACTCTTGAGAATTTTGACGGAATTCCCCACAAAATCCCCCACGGTAAGATTCACCTGAAGAATTCCTATCTTCATAAGTACCTATTTTTTATGATTTTACATGAAAAACTTGGGCGGCCGGGTTCCGTTGACATATCCATCAGGATTTGTAGCCTTTCGGCTTCCCATATGCCAGTTCCCATCAGCCAAGCTTGGACGGTTGCCTCGTATGTTCTCGGGCAAAAATTGCGCGGAAACAAACGCTACCCCCTCGTGCTCATGCTCGAGCCCCTCTTCCGCTGTAACCTCGCCTGTGCCGGTTGCGGAAAAATCCAGTATCCCGACCACGTTCTCAGCAAGCGCCTGACCCCGGAGCAGTGCTGGTCTGCGGCCGACGAATGCGGCGCCCCCATGGTTTCCATCCCTGGCGGCGAACCCCTGATTCATCCGGAGATCGACAAGATCGTCGAAGGCCTTGTCGCCCGGAAAAAATATGTTTACCTCTGCACCAACGCCCTTCTTCTCAAACGCAAACTCGATCTCTTCAAGCCCACCAAGTTTCTTACCTTCAGCGTCCACATGGACGGCTTGGAGCCGGAGCACGATGCCGCCGTCTGCCGCGACGGCACCTACAAGATCGCGGTGGAAGCCATCCGGGAGGCCGTGCAACGCGGCTTCCGCGTTACCACCAACACCACCCTCTTCGAGGGCACCGATCCCTCCCGGGTCCGTCTCTTTTTCGACGAGATGATGAAACTCGGCGTTGAGGGCATGATGCTCTCCCCAAGAAGCTCTTCAGCCAGATCCTCGCCAATCGCAAGCGCTCCTGGAAATTCAATCTCTCCCCCAATTTCCTCGAGTTCCTCCAAGGCAACGTCGATTACGAATGCACGCCTTGGGGCAATCCCACCTATAACATTTTCGGCTGGCAGAAGCCCTGCTACCTGCTTCAGGACGGCTACGTCCCCACCTTCAAGCAACTCATCGAAGAAACCGTCTGGGAAAATTACGGCCACCGTAGCGGGAATGAAAAGTGCCGGGATTGCATGGTCCATTGTGGCTACGAAGCCAGTTCCGTGGACGATACCTTTGGCTCCGTGCCTGGCTTCGCCCGCACCGTCAAGGCCGCCATGGCCTACGGCACGTAAACCCGGTTCCCCCCCGCCATGCCCCAGGCCGACAAACACGCCCTGCCCACGCACAAGCCCGGCTCCATCGAGGGCACCACTCTCGAATGCGGCGATGCCGCCTCTCGCCGCCACGCACTCCAGACCGCTTTTGATTACCGCGGGGACGTGACGCTGGATCTTCAGGACGGCTCCCATCTTTTGGGCTTCGTCTACCTCTACAATGAGCCGGGGGATGAGGTGCAACTCTTCGTCCCACAGGGCAAGGACTCCGTGCCGCAGACCGTTCCGGCTAGCCGCGTCCGCCAGGTCCGCTTCACCGGCGAGGACCCCGCTTTCGGAAAGTCCTGGGATGATTGGACAACCAAGGCCGAAAAAGAGCGCCAAAAGGAAATGGATCGCCTCGCCCGCGAGGCGGCCGACCGCGGTCACCTCTGACCGCTTCCGCCCGTGCGCCGGGCCATCGAATGGACCGAAAAAACCCCGAAGATCCTGCCTGCCGCCGCCTGGACTTCCCTCTTGGAGGAAATGGAAAAGCGTTACCACCGACGCCGCGCCCGCCACGAAGACCTTCTTCTCGTCCGCTCTGCCGCCGCCCAAGCCCCCAAACTTCCCTAGCTCAATTTTAGCCCCTCAGCCCGAGGCCTCCTACCTCCACCCTACCGAATCCAAATCCTTGCCTTAATCGAACAGCCTCCTTGCCCTTTCCCATTTTTTACCATAGACTTTAAAACTTATGCCGACTCTTGCCGTAATCCGTACAGGTGGAAAACAGTACAAGGTTCGCGAAGGCGATACCCTTGAGGTGGAACGCCTTGCGGGAGAACCCGGATCCTCCACGGAAATCTCCGACGTCCTTCTTCTCGCCCAAGACTCCAAGGTGCAGGTCGGCAAACCTGTGGTCTCCGGCGCCAAAGTCGTGGCCGAGGTTCTTGCCCAGGATCGCGCCCCCAAGGTCATTGCTTACAAATACCGCCGCCGGGAAGGCTATCATCGCAAGGTCGGGCACCGTCAGTCCCGTACCCGCATCAAAATCAAGGCCATCCAGGGTGGCCGTTAACCGGGGAGCTTAGCCATGGCACATAAAAAAGGTCAGGGATCGACACGCAACGGTCGCGACAGCCACAGCCAGCGTCTTGGGGTGAAGCGGTACGGTGGACAACTCGTCCTCGCCGGTTCCATCCTCATTCGGCAACGCGGCACCAAGTTCCACGCCGGCAACAATGTCGGCATGGGGCGCGATCACACCCTCTTCGCTCTTTCCGACGGCCATGTCCGCTTTGACCGCGGTAACCGGCGCATTCACATCGATCCCTCGCCCGCCGCGGCGGCCTAACCCCGGCAACGCGCGGGACTGGCCGCGCCTCCCGTGAGCCGAACTGGCGATCTCCTGCGCATCCGCGGCGCCCGCCAGCACAACCTCGCTGGTCTCAACCTCGATATCCCCAAACACCGGCTGGTGGTCCTGACCGGCCCCTCCGGCTCGGGCAAATCCTCCCTCGCCTTCGACACTATCTACGCCGAGGGCCAACGCCGCTATCTGGAAAGCCTTTCCGCCCACGCCCGTCTTCACCTCGAACGTTTACCGGCGCCGGCGGTGGATTCTATCGAAGGCCTCTCCCCCACCCTGGCCGTCGAGCAACGCCACTCCGGCGGCACCGGCCGCTCCACGCTCGCGACTTCCACGGAAATTCACGACCACCTCCGCGTCCTTTACGCCACCAACGGTACGCCCCACGATCCCAAAACCGGCCGCCCTCTGTTGGCGTCCTCTCCCCAGCAGATCGTTGACCGTCTGTTAATCGGCCACACCGGCGCTTTTGCGGTTCTCCTTGCCCCCTTGCCGTCCGCGGATCCCGCCCGACTCAAGAAGGAGGGTTTTCTCCGAGCCCGCCGTCAGGGCAAATGGGTCGACTTATCCTCCTCGACCGAACCGGAGGCTTTGGAATTGGTCATCGACCGACTCCAGATACAAGAAACCAATCGCGCCCGGTTGACCGATTCCCTTGAGCTGGCTCTGCGCCTTGGTCAGGGTCGCGTCCTCGTCGCCTTTACCTCCGGGGATTTTTCCCAGCCCTCGGGGGTCTCCGATCTCGCCCTCTCCACCGAGGCCGAGGATCACGAAACGGGTTACCATGCTCCCCGCCTCACGCCCCGCCACTTCTCCTTCAACAGCCCGGAGGGGGCGTGCCCCGACTGCTCCGGACTCGGGGTTCGCTTGGCCCCCGACCCCACCCGGGTAGTGCCGAACCCGGAACTCTCTTTGGACAAAGGCACAATCGCACCCTGGAACCGAGCCCATCCGCGTATCCGCTCCTACTATCGGACCTTGGGCCGCGACCTCGCACGTCATCTGGGTGTCGATTCCACCACTCCGTGGTCCCGGTGGCCTGCTTCCGCACGTGATTTTCTTCTCCGCGGTTCCCAGGGTAAAGCCATCACGCTCCAAGCCACCCAAGGAGGCCGCCTTGTCCGCGAAAAAAAACCTTTCGAGGGAATCCTGCCCGAGCTCGACCGACGCATGGCCACGGCCACCTCGGAAGCCGCACGGAACCGCATCCGCCGGTTCTTCAGTCCAGGCACCTGCCCCAGTTGCCATGGCCAGCGCCTCCACCGCGATGCGCTCCTCGTCACCTTGGGCGGACCTCCCGGACGGGGTCACAGCATCTCCACCCTTTGCCAACTCTCCGTCTCGGCGGCCCGGAAATTTCTCGATCGGGTTTCCCGACCGCCCGGCCCGTCCGCCCACGCTTTTGATCCCCTTCGGCAAGCCGTGCTCCACCGACTCTCTTTTCTCGAAAAGCTGGGCCTTGGCTATCTCACCCTGGATCGACCAATGGACACCCTCTCCGGTGGCGAGGCGCGCCGGGCCCGTTTGGCCACCCAGCTGGGCGGAGGCCTGACCGGGGTTCTTTATGTCCTCGATGAACCCAGCATTGGCCTTCATCCGGTCGACCACTCCCGTCTCCTTGATCTGCTCGGCGATCTCCGCGACTTAGGAAATTCCCTGCTGGTGGTGGAACACGATGAGGAGACCCTTCGCCGCGCCGATCACTTGATTGAACTGGGACCGGGTGCCGGATCCGAGGGAGGCAAACTGGTGGCCCAAGGCACACCGAAAGACATCGCTTCCAAGGAAAACTCGCTGACGGGGGCTTTTCTCTCCGGACGCCGCCGCATCCACTTTCCGCGCCGCACTCCCCCGGCAATTGGAAAACTGGTTCTGCGTGGCGCTTCCGCCCACAACCTGAAGGGAATCGATCTGGAGATTCCGCTCGGATCCTTCACCTGCATCACCGGCGTGAGCGGCTCGGGGAAAAGCAGCCTGATTTTCGACACGCTCGCCCCCGCCCTACAGCGGCATCTCCAGGGTCCCTCCGCCGCTCCGGAACCCGGCTCCTTCACTTCTTTGGAAGGCGCGGACCAGCTGAACCGGGCTTTGGTGATCGACCAGACCCCACTGGCCCGCCTTTCCCGCTCCAATCCCCTCACCATCCTGGGCGTCTTCGATGAACTCCGAAAACTTTTCGCTGCACTCCCAGCTTCCCGGGCCCGGGGATTCGGGCCGTCCCGCTTCAGTTTTAACGTCCAGGGCGGCCGTTGTGAAACCTGCGGGGGCCATGGGGAGGTGGCCATCCAACTTCAACTTCTTCCCGAAGCGGTCGCCCCCTGTCCAACCTGTGCCGGGTGCCGCTACAACCGCGAAACCCTTGCCATCACCTACCGGGGCCACTCCATCGCCGATGTTCTCGATCTCTCCGTCGATCGCGCGCTGCAACTGTTTCGCACCCATCCCCAACTGGCCTCGGCTCTGGAGGCTCTCCAGCAGGTCGGACTCGGTTATCTTCCCATTGGTCAACCCGCGGATCGGCTCTCCGGGGGAGAGGCCCAGCGCGTTCGGCTCGCCACCGCCCTGGCTTCCCGCACCCGGGGCCCCTCCCTTTATTTGCTGGATGAGCCCACCACCGGACTCCACCTCACCGAGGTGGAACGCCTCCTGTCGGTTTTCTTCGCCTTGTGCGATTCCGGCCATACCCTCGTCGTCGTGGAGCACCACCCTGATGTCATTCGTCATGCCGACCATCTTGTCGACCTGGGCCCCGGAGGAGGCGAGGCCGGGGGTCGCATCGTCACCCAAGGAACCCCGCCTGAAGTCGCCCGCTGCATTGAAAGCGCCACCGGTAAAGTCCTTCGAAGTTTGACAAAATGAAAGTTCCACAACCCGTCCTCACCCTACTTCTAATCCTAATTCCGGTCTCTTTTTTCAAGCTGCAAGCCGCCGAGTTGCCCAAAGATCTGCGCGTGGCCGAGGAAATGATTCGCGACGGCTTGGCTCATGATGCCGTGCCCCGCCTCCGCGGCTGGCTCCAAAAAAACGCCGCTTCTCCTCAACCCGAAGCCCAGGTTCTTTTGGCCGAGGCGTTGCTGGCGGATAGCCGTCCCACGGAGGCTCTGGCGGTCCTGCCCAAATCCGCACCGATTGAACTGACCCACCGGGTCCTCTTGGTCCGGGCCTCGGCCCTAAATGAAGCCGGACGCTGGAAAGAGGCCTTGGCTGAATGGAAACGGATCGATTTGAACTCCCTGCCGGAGGCCCAGGCAAACCAAGCACGTTTGGGACTCGCCTCCGCCCTACTCAACGAAAACCAGCGATTGGAGGGACTCAAGGAACTGAGGCAACTGACGGAAAAGGCGGACATGGCGACCGCCGAAGCCGCCCGGATCCTTCTGGTTAAAACCCTTCTCGCAGATGGAAAGCAGGACGAGGCGGAAAAGGAATTAAACCTCATCCAAGACAAAGCTCCGACCGCCATGCGAATGGAGGCCCGCTACTGGAAAGCTGAGATCACCGCTGCCCGGGGAAAAAGCGAGGAGGCCCGGACACTTTTCCAAAAACTGGTCGAGGAGGCGGATGGCGCCGGGCGCGATCTCTTGGCCCGGTCCTGGATCGCCATCGGCAGGATTGACCGGGCGCGGGGAAAACCGGCCGATGCCACCACCGCCCTTGAAAAGGCCCTGGATCGGGGGGGCGATCCGGAGACCTATCTCGCCGCCGCCCGGGAATACCTCGCCGCCGCCCAAGCCTCCCAGTCCCTCCCCACCGCCGCCCTGCGGTTGCGCGACTCCGTCCGCGAACGGGAAAATGACGATGAAAAACGGGGCCGCTTTGCCCCCGCCCTGCTCTTGCTGGGCTCCGCCACCTTGGAGGCCGGGAACGGCGAGGCAGCCGCTGCCGACCTCGATAATTTGATCAAAAACTATCCCGCTTCCCCGGCCGTGGCCGGTGCTCAGGTGATTCTCGCGGAGGCCCTTGCCAAACAAGGCCAAGAATCCGCCGCCCGAGACCAACTCCGGAACCTCCTGAAAAAGCCCGATCTTCCCGGAGGGGTTTTGTACCAGGCCAACTTTGCCCTTGGGGATCTCCTTCTGAAGGAAGGCAAGGCTTTCGAGTCGGCAACGGCCTACGAAACCGCGTTGAAGTCTGCCCCCACTCCCAAGGAATCCGAAGATGCCCTCTATAACGCCGCCTTGGCCACCGCGCGCATTCCTGACCCCGTCGGATTTTCCCGTTTGGAAAAATCCTTTTCCGAAAAGTTCCCGGAAAGCGACCGCCGGGCCGCCCTCGCCTTGGAACGGGGACGCATGCTCGAGTCCAAAGGAGATTCCGCCGCCAGCCGGAATGCCTTGGAGGAGGTGGCCCAGCTTCCCGGCTCGGGATCCTTCCAGGCCGAAGCGGTCTTGCGCCGGGCCAATTCCCTGCTCCGGGCGGGTAATTACCCGGAGGCCGCCACCGCCTTCGCGGATTTTGAAAAATCCTTTCCGAATTCCCCCCTGTTACCCCAGGCCCTGGCTTCCATGATCGAGGCTCAGCTTCGCGCCAAGGAACTCACGGGGACGCAGGCCCGCGCCGAATTTGCCAAAATCCTCAGCCGTTTTCCGGAAAGTACCCTGGCCCCCGCTCTTTCCTTTCAGATCGCCCAGACCCATTACGAGGAAAAAAACCATGGGGAAGCCCTGACGGCTTTCCGTGAGATGGCCAAAAAATTCCCCAAGGATCCCCTGGCCGACAATGCCCTCTACTACGCGGGTCTCAGTGCCTTGGCTCTTGGCAACCCGGACGAGGCCATCAAACTCTTCCGTTCCCTACCGGAAAATTCACCACTTCGGACCGATGCCCGTCTGGCAGAAATTGATGCCTGCCGGGCCGGCGGTGACTACGCGGGGGGACTGCTGATCGCCAACTCACTTCTCGCCAACCGCTCTCCCGACCAGCGCGCCTGGGTGGAAATCAGTCGTCGCCGTCTGGCCTGTGAATTTGCCCTGGGCGGGAGCGACAAAAGCAGCCTGGAGCGTTCCGTCACCACCGCGGACGGAATTCTCAAAAGCCCGGCTGCGGACGCCTCGGACAAAAACGAGGTCGGTTTCATCAAGGGCCGCTCCCTCGAGCAGCTCGGTCGGGAGGATGACGCCCTCCAGGCCTATCTCGATGTCCTTTACGGACGTCTGGGCGCCTCCGCCACCGTCCCTTCCCAACCCGAATACCTTTGGTTTGCCCGCGCCGGCGCCGAAGCCGCCCGCATCCAGGAAAAGCGAGGCGATTTCAAGGGGGCTTTGGCGATTTATCGCATCCTTGAAAACGCCGGGGGCCCCAACCAGTCATCCTTCGCCCGAAAAATCGATGACCTCCGCAACCGCCACTTCCTCTGGTCCGAGTGAGCAGTTTTTTATTCAAGTTTTTCTTAATTTTCTACCATCTCGCTTTTTAGGTCTGTTTTTATTAAATTTTGTCCATGTCGATGGATGAAGTCCTGTTCCTTGAGAAAAGTCGGCCTGACTCCAATCCCTACTCCGCCTGCACCCGTTTGGCCCGCGAACATTACGAGAACTTCCCCGTTGGCCGGTTGGTTCCCAAGAAACTCCGGCCCCATGTCCACGCCGTCTACGCCTTCGCCCGTGTCGCCGACGACCTGGCCGACGAGGGCTACGCCGATCCCCGACTACGCGAGGCTGCTCCTTCCGCCCCTACCGAGGCGGAACGCCTCGCCGTCTTTCGCAATTACCGCCAAGCCTGGCAAAACGCCCTAGCCGGAAAACCCTACGACAACCAGTACGAATGGATTTTTCATCCCCTGCTCCGCACCAAGGAGGAGTTCAACCTGCCCGACTCCCTTTTTCTCGATCTCCTCAGCGCATTTGAACAGGACATCCTCAAACGCCGTTATGAGGACTTCCCCTCCGTTCTCGACTACTGCCACCGAAGCGCCAACCCGATCGGCCGCCTCGTTCTCCTACTCCACGGCTACCGGGAAGAAGAGTTGGCCCAACTGTCCGACGCGATCTGCACCGCCCTGCAGTTGGCTAACTTCTGGCAGGATGTCTCCGTCGATCTCGGCAAGGACCGCATTTACATCCCTCAGGTGGATCTCCGCCGCTTCGACGTCCCCGAAGCCGACCTTTTTACGGGCAACGCCTCGCCCAACTTCCGTAACTGCCTTCGTTACCAGGTGGAACGGGCCTGGGATCTATTTCGCCAAGGCGAACCTCTTCCTTCCAAGCTGAAGCGTCCCCTCTCTTGGGAAATCCGGCTTACCTGGCTGGGCGGAACGAAAATCCTTCAGAAGATCGAGCAGCAGAAGTACGACACCCTGAACCGCCGACCCGTTATCTCAAAAGGCAATTTCCTCACCCTCGGCCTGCAGGCCTTTCTCGGCGGATGAGTTCTTCCCCTGTTCCGGGCGGTACCGGGGAACGTATCACCCGCAGGAGCGGTTCCAACCTCGCCCTCTCCTTCATCTGCCTGCCCAAGGAGCAACGCCGGGCTATGTCCACCTTCTACGCCTTCTGCCGCACCGTCGACGATGTCGTCGATGAAACCACGGCCCCCCAGCCGATGCGTCAGGCCAAGCTGCACAAGTGGCGCGACGACATCGCGGCCATCTACCAAGGCACCCCGGAGCAACCGCTCGCCAAGGAGTTGGCCCCGATGGTTCGCAAATACCTGATCCCGCCGGAACCCTTGCTCGAGATTCTCGACGGCGTGGAGATGGATCTCACGAAAAGCCGGTACGAGAACTTCGAGGAACTAGGCAAATACTGCTACGGCGTGGCCTCCGCCGTCGGACTCGTCTCCATCAACATCTTCTGCTGCCAGACCCGCGCCGCCCGCGACTACGCCATCGCCCTCGCCGCCCGCGACTACGCCATCGCCCTCGGCATGGCTTTCCAGCTGACAAATATTCTTCGCGACGTCGCCTACGACCTGAAACGTTTCGGCCGAATTTATATCCCTCGATCGGAGTGGGTGGCCTTTGGCGTGAAGGAGACAGATTTTCAGGGACCCAACCTCACCCCGGGCATGGACCGGCTCCTGCGCATGCAGTACTTCCGCGCCCGCCACTATTTCGAGAAGGCCGACCGACTCCTGCCCGAGGCCGACCGTCCCCACCTCTCTGCCGCCCTCATCATGACCGAGGTGTACCGCGATCTCCTCGAGAAGATCCGCCGCCGGAAGTTCGATGTGCTCAAGGGCCCGATCAAACTTTCCCGCTGGGAAAAACTTCTCGCCCTGCGCCGGGGTCAAAAACTGCTGAAACGGGAGTTTGTCCCACGCCGGCCTCCCGCGCGGGTGGCCGTGATCGGGGGTGGCTATGCCGGCTGCTCCGCCGCCTTCTCCCTGGCCCGCGAAGGCCATCTTGTGGAGCTGATCGAGGCCAAGCCCCAGCTCGGCGGTCGCGCCCACAGCTACCGCGAAGCCAAAACCGGCACGATTCTCGACAACGGTCAGCACATCCTGATGGGCTGCTATCACGAGACTTTGGCCCTGGTCGCCGAGATGGGAAATCTCAACCGGCTCGAGCGCCATGACCGGCTCGATCTCCACTTCGTCAGCCCCAAGAAAGGGCAAACGGTCCTCCGCTCTTCGCCCCTCCCGCCACCGTTCCATCTTCTCGCCGGCCTGTTCGGTTTCCGGGAACTCACCTGGCTGGATCGCTGGGCCATCCTCCACCTACCCGGCCGGGCACGGAGCACGCCCCCCAAACAGGGCGAGACCGTGCAAGCCTGGCTCGAACGGGTCCGGCAGACCCCCGGCTCGGTTCGCGCCTTGTGGGAGCCGTTCTGCCTCGCCGCCCTGAACGCACCCATTCAGTTGGCCGATGCCTGCCTGTTCTGGGAGGTGACCCGGCGCGGTCTCTTCGGCACCTCACAGGATGCCGCCATCTACCTCGACAAGGACGGCCTCTCCGGCCTGATCAGCCCAGAACTCAACGCCTTCATCGAATCCGCCGAAGGCAAGGTCCGTACGGCCACACCTGTCGAGGAGCTGAAGTACGACGAAATCCATCAGCACGTCCAGACGGTGAAGTTCAAGGACGGCACGGAAGAAAAATACGACGTGGTGGTGTTGGCCGTGCCGTGGACCCCCGCTGCCAAGATGATCCCCGCGGTCGACCGGGCCTCCCAGTTGGCCGCCATGCTCAAACCTGGACCGATCCTGGGAGTTCACCTCTGGACCGACCGACCCCTCACCCCCGGCTTGATCACCGGTTTTCTCGACTCCCCTCTCCACTGGGTCTTTGACCGCACATCCACGTTGCCCCCGGGCTCTTCCGGCTATCTGTATGCGGCCGTGATCAGCGCCGTCACCGATCTGATCGACCAGACGGGAAAATACCTGGTGGAGCTGATCCTCGGTGAGATTCAGAGGATGGTGCCGGAGAGCCGGGAGGCCAAGGTCACCCACCATGTCGTCTACAAATCGCGCGACGCCACCTTCTGGGGCCAACCCGGCATGCCCCTGGCCCGGCCCGGTCCGGTCACCTCGGTGGAGAATCTCTTCCTCGCCGGCGATTGGACTGAAACCGGCCTCCCCGCCACCATCGAGGGCGCAGTCCTTTCCGGCTTTAAAGCTGCCGACGCCGTGGGGTGATGGGATCGTTAACGCAAACGATGTACGTGAATGTACGCATGAAATCTGGGCTGCTGCTCACGTTCACATTTAACTTTCACGAGCGTTTTTTAGGCACCTTTCTCAGCGATCCATTCCAGAAAATCCCCCAGCGCCTTGCTCATCACTTCCCTTGCGTGGATGCATCCTCCCACCGCGGGGATGAGTTCCCGCAACCGCCACGGACGAAGGGCCAGATACAGCCCGATCTTCACCGGCGTGCTTTTTCCGGTGACCGCATCGCAACCCAAAAGGAATAGATCCGCCGGTAGCAGCTTGTCCGCATGGTCACTCACCGCCCGTAATCCGACGAGAGGCACATCCCGTCTCCGGCAGGCTTCGGCCACATACTCCCACTCCATCTCCACCAGTCCGCACCCGGTTTTCCTGCCCAGCTCCAGCTTCGCCAGTCCCGTTTCAATGATCTCATGCGCGGTGTGCCACTTTCCGGCACGCACCGCCGGTTTGGACCGTGCCCAGACGACAAACTCAGGCCAAGCCTCGGCGTGGAAGGAGCTCAGATCCCCCTCATCCCAGTCCGGATCCAACGCCCCGGCCAATCCGGCCAAGATCACCGCCCGACAAGGATGCTCCGCCAGCCAAGCCTCGACCTTCCGATCCAGCCCCGCATGCCCCATGCCGATCCGGGCCGAAACCACGGCCAATCCATTCCAGCTTCCCTTGAGGGTTTCCAGCCCCGCGGCCGGGCGGCTTTTCCCGCCAAGCTTTTTCCAGGTGGGTTCGGCCTCGAACTCCATCGGAAAAAGGATCCCGACCGGCAACGTGGAGGCGGGGGCCATGGAAAGATTCGCGGAAGGTCTCCGCGACGGTGGTCAGCGGACTCCGGAAGCCCGGACCATCTCGAGATACTCGCCCAAAGCAAGGAGCGGCCAGTTGTTCCGGTACATGTCATAGCGGAGGTAAAAGACGCAGGGGAATCCGGTGCCGGTGATGAGCTTCTCCTCCCAGCTACCGTCCTTGGACTGAGTCTCCACCAGATAACGGACGGCACGGCGAACGCTCGGCCGCTGGAGATCACCGCAGGCCAGCAAGCCCATCAACCCCCAGCCGGTCTGGGAGGCGGTGCTGATTCCCCGCCCCTTCATCCGGGGATCGTCGTACGAGCCACAGCTTTCGCCCCAGCCACCATCGGGATTCTGCGCGCACTCCAGCCAATCGCGGGCCCGCACCACCCAGGTATCGTTCATATCATAACCGATCGCACGCAGACCGCGCAGGACCTGCCAAGTCCCATAAACGTAGTTCACGCCCCAGCGACCGAACCAGGAGCCGTCCTCTTCCTGCGTCTTGCGCAGAAACGCAAGCGCCCGCTGGATCTGGGCGTGATTCTTGGAGACCCCCAGTTTGCCCATCGTTTCCAGGAGTCGGCCGGTGATGTCAGCGCAGGGCGGGTCGAGAATGGCGTTGTGGTCGGCGAAGGGCACATCCTCCAGCCAGGCCTTGTTCACGTTCTTATCAAAGGCCGCATAGCCGCCGTTGTCGCACTGGAAGCTCATCGCCCAACCCAGGCCGCGGTCCATCGCCTCCTTCTGCTGGGTGGGATGGGAAGCGGCCGCCCGACGGAGTCCCAGAAGAACCTTGGCGGTGTCGTCCACGTCCGGATACCAGTCGTTGAAAAACTCGAAGGCCCAACCGCCGGTGATCGGCGTTGGATTCTTCATCACGTAATCACCGCGCATCTTCACTTCCTTGGCGAGGAGCCAATCGGCCCCCTTCTGCATGGCAGGATGATCTGGCTTCACACCGGCCGCACCCAAAGCGGTCAGGGTGATGGCGGTGTCCCAGACCGGACTGAGACAGGGTTGGACCCGGAAATCGCCGTGGGCGGAGTCGTCCACCTCCAGCCCTTCCAGGTCTTTGACCGCCTTGAGCATCCACGGGTGATCGTCCGCATAGCCGAGGCAGCGGAACGCGAGGATGGAGTTCATCATCGACGGGAAGATGGCCGCGAGTCCTTCCGATTCAGGTCCGGTGCGGTCGAGAATCCACTTTTCGGCAATTTTGAGCGCCTTCTTGCGGAAAGGCTTCCACGGCAAGCCCTCCAGGAAACCCAGTAACTCGTTCACCCGGACAAAGAAATTTTTCATCGAGAAGAAACGGTTCTCCA
Source organism: bacterium (assembly GCA_009921985.1). Lineage (GTDB taxonomy): Bacteria > Verrucomicrobiota > Verrucomicrobiia > Methylacidiphilales > Verrucolacustridaceae > Verrucolacustris. The sequence continues at coordinate 20,887 of RFWS01000001.1, forward strand.
CCGGGTGGAAGAAAGGGCCGCCTTCCACGCCGTAGGGATACAACTCGTGCAACTGCTTTTCCGGGGGGAGATGGGTGACCGGACGGAAACTGCGGATGATCGACATCGGCACCACGATCGCCCGCGTCCAGGAACTCATTTCCGACATGTCGAACGGCGCCCACTTCGGCAGGAGCAAAATCTCCGGGGGAATATTGGGGAGATACTTCCACGGATACTGCCCAAACATCGCCAGATAGAATTTGCAGTAAGTGTTGGAACTGGGGATTCCTCCTAGTCTCATGGCGGCGGCGCGGGCTTTGCGCATCTCGGGCTCATCCGGGGTGAAGCCCGCCAGCTTGAGGCTAAAGTAAGCCTTCACCGTGGCGGTCACATTGCTCGGACCGCCCGGATAGATCGGCCAACCGCCATCAGGCAATTGCCGCTGGAGAATGTGGCGGACGATCTTGGCTTCCTTGGCACGGTCCACTTTCCCGCGCAGATACATCAGAAGGTGGTAATCACAGGCCACTGTGCTGTCCACGAACAGCTCTCCGACCCAATACCCCTCGGGCTTCTGCAATCCGAGCAGATAGTCCCGGCAGGCGTGGACGGTCTTTTCGACCGCGGAAAGATCAACATCGGCAGGATCCAAACCGACCAGCTCGGGGCTGGGGGCGCCTGTTCGCTTCGCTTCCGCCGGCAAAACTGGGTTCGACATAGCCCATGACCCTAGCCGTGCAAAAAAATCGGTCAAATCGAACCAGTTTTTATGCTAATTATTGATTATTATGTGCTTATGAATTAGATGCCCAGGTGATTAACCGTAGCTCATGGGCCTGGGTAAGGGACGGATTTGAGGGCCGGACACGTACATTGAATTGGAAGTTACCCGAATCCTTCACCTCCACCCGCCCGGCGTACTTGACCCACCCTTGCGAAACCTCCCCCGTCGGCTCTAACCGGATGGCCAAGGAAGGCCCTTGGGGATCTACGGCCTTCACGTAGGCCTCGACCGCGACTTCCTCGTTTTTCAGGGAACCCAGTAAAACATGGGCGGAGACAGAAACACTGTCCCCAACGCTGACGGTGGTGCCGTTGCCGCCCGACCAGGTCACACCGTTCGCCTTTACCCCGGACCACGCGTTCCGCACCCGGTCTTTCCAGACCGCCAACTCCCGCGACTTGGCAAATTGGTTGTCCGCGAACATTCGCCCCTTTTCCGCGGCCCTTTTGTAAAAGTTTTCTGCATACTCCCCCACCATCCGCTGGGTGTTGTAGACCGGTCCGATCGTCATCAGGCTGCGGCGTACCCGGTCAATCCAGCGCTTGGGCACCCCGTCGGAATCCTGCTCGTAATACAGCGGCACAATCTCATGCTGCAGAATTTCATAGATGGAGAAGGCGTCGAACTCGTCCTGCACCTCAGGCTCCAGACGCAACCCGTCCTCACCGATTGCCCAGCCGTTTGTACCGTCAAAGGCCTCGTCCCACCATCCGTCCCGGACCGAGAAGTTGAGGCAACCATTGGTAATCACCTTCTCCCCGCTGGTGCCGCTGGCTTCGAGCGGACGCGTGGGATTGTTCAACCAGACGTCGCATCCGTGGTAAAGATGGCGGGCCACGTTAAAGTCGTAGTTCTCCACGAAGACGATCTTGTTTCTAAAGACCGGCATCTCGGAAACCTTGACGATCAGCTGGATCAGCTTTTTGCCGCCCTCGTCGGCTGGGTGCGCCTTCCCCGCAAAAACAAACTGCACGGGATATTTCGGGTCGTTCACGATGGCCGCCAGCTTGTCGAGGTCGCGAAAGAGCAGGGCCGCCCGCTTGTAGGTGGCAAACCGGCGTGCGAAGCCGATGGTCAGGGCCTTGGGATTCAGCATGAGCTGGGCGGCGCGGATCTCCTCTGGCTTCACCCCGTTGCGGATCCGCTGATTCCGGACATTGTTCCGCACAAACTCCAGCAACCGGGTTTTTAGCTTCAGGTGGACGGTCCAGTACTCCTTGTCCTTGAAATCGACCCTCTTTTTCCACTGGCCGGCCTCGGCCAAGTCATTCTCCGTGAAGACCCCCTCCTCTTTTTCGAGCAACTGGCGGATTTCCGGGGCCATCCAGGTGAAGGTGTGGATGCCGTTGGTGACATGCCGGATTGGGATCTCCTTTTTCGGCACTCCTGGCCAGACGCTCTGCCACATCTCGCGGGAAACGCGACCGTGAATGGCGCTCACCCCGTTGGCCTGGCGGGAAAGCCGCAGCGCCAGGATGGTCATGCTGCCCGGATGTAATCGGCGAAATACTTCTCCATGAGTTTGGGATCGAAGGCATCGTTGCCCGCCGGCACCGGCGTGTGGGTGGTGAAGACGCTGCTGGCCGCCACGGGTTGCAACGCCTCGATGAAGGAAAGTTTTTCGCGGGAAACCAGCATCCGGATCCGCTCCAGACCGAGGAACGCCGCATGTCCCTCGTTCATGTGGAAAACCGACGGTTGGAGGCCCATCGCATCGAGAGCCTTCACCCCGCCGATGCCGAGAACAATTTCCTGACGTACCCGCATGTCGTGGTCACCCCCGTACAGTTGGTAGGTGATATTCCGGTCATCCTGGGCGTTGGAGGGAAGATCTGTGTCGAGGAGGAAGAGGCGGGTTACCCCGATCCGGACTTCCCACACCTTGGCCCTCACCTTCCGCCCGGGCATGTCCAATTCCACCACCACCGGGGTCTTGCCGTCCGATCCCAGTGCCTCTCGTACCGGCAGATCGTGGAAAACGTTGTCCACGATGTTGGCCTCCTGCCATCCATCCCGGTTGATCTTCTGGGAAAAATAGCCGAAGCGGTAAAGCAGGCCCACCGCCACAAACGGCAACCCCAGATCGCTGGCCGATTTACAGTGATCCCCGGCCAGAATGCCGAGGCCTCCTGAATACACCGGCAGGGATTCGTGAAAACCGAATTCCGCGGAGAAATAGGCCACCAAAGGTGAATCCTTTTTCTCTTTGGGCATGTTTTTTGTGAACCAGGTGCTTTTCCGGTTTAGATAGGCCTCCAGCTTGTCATGCACCTTTTCCAACCGGTCGCGGTAGGCCTTGTCCTTGGCGAGCGCCTCGAGCCTCGTCTGCTTGACCAGCCGAAGCATTTTCACCGGACTATGGCCGCACTCTTCCCAAAGGGTTGGATCGAGCTCCTTGAATAGTTCCAAGGCATCGAAGTTCCAACTGAACCAAAGGTTGAAAGCGATCCGTCGAAGGGATTCAAGACCCTCCGGAACCCTCGGAACCACCGATACATTGAATGGCCACTTCTGGGCCGTCACAACAGGCTCTGGCATAAAGGGGTGAGAATGAAGAAGTTACTGCAGGCAGGCTAGAAAATTTTCCGCCTACTTGATCAAAGTCTGGAGCTCCTTGAACTTCGGATGCTCCGCCGTCTCCAGCAGTTCAAACAACACCGCCTCGGTGGTGGTCACCACGATTCCATCGTGCCTCATTTCTTGCAGGGCCAACTCTCGGTCCGATATTTTTCGCGATCCCACCGCATCCGCCACCAAAACCGGCTGAACCTCCCGGAGTCTAAGTTCATAAACTGTTTGCCGGACGCAGACGTGGGCCTCGCAGCCCGCCACCAACACCCGTTTTTTCCCCAGACCCTTGCCGGCTTCCGCCGCCGAAAATTTGGTTTTGGAAACGGGAGCGATCTTCCCGGCCGCCTGCAGGATGGCCGGAACCGTCTTGCCCAGCTTGGCCGGTACCTGTTCGGTGATCGCCACGGGAATTTCCAGCAGCTTGGCGGCCTTCACCAGAATTCCCACGCGCTCCACCCAACCGGCCGGTTCCTGCACCGCCGCCACCAATTTTTCCTGTACGTCGACGACGAGCAGGCCGGTCTCAGGAGTCCGCAACCGCCAGGACATCTTACCCCTCCTCGGAGGAGGATGACTGCAGGGAGGCGATCACGTTGAGATCCTCCAGCGTGGTTACGTCCCCTTTCACCGCCCCGCCGGCGGCGATCTCCTTGAGGAGCCGCCGCATGATCTTTCCACTGCGGGTTTTGGGCAGGGCTTCGGCAAAGCGGATCTGGTCCGGCTTGGCGATCGGGCCGATCTCCTTGCTCACTTGCTCCCGCAAGGCCGCGATCAGGGCATCTCCGGCCTTTTGACCGGACTTCAGGGTGACAAAGGCTACCACGGCCTGACCCTTGAGATCGTCCGGCCGGCCCACCACTGCCGCCTCCGCCACCGCGGGATGGCTCACCAAGGCGCTCTCCACCTCCGCCGTGCCCAACCGGTGGCCGGACACGTTCAACACGTCGTCGATCCGGCCGATCACGTGGAAATATCCGTCTCGGTCCCGTTTGGCGCCGTCGCCGGTGAAATAACAGCCGCGCACCTCGCTCCAGTACTGCTTTTTGAACCGCTCCGCATCACCATAGATCGTCCGCAGCATCGAGGGCCAGGGTTTGCGGATCACCAGCTTGCCCTGCACCCCGTCTTTTACCGGCTTGCCGTGATCATCCACCACCGCCAGGTCCGCCCCGAAGAACGGCAACCCGGCGAGGCCCGGTTTCATTGCGTGCACCCCGGGTAGGGTCGTCAGCATGTGACTACCCGTCTCCGTCTGCCACCAGGTGTCCACGATCGGGCAGCGTCCCCCGCCCACCACGCGGTGGTACCAATGCCACGCCTCCGGGTTGATCGGCTCCCCGACGGAGCCTAGCAACCGGAGGGTCGAAAGGTCGTGCTTCTGGAGCCAATGGTCGCCCCACCGGATGAACGCCCGGATCGCGGTGGGCGCCGTGTAAAAAATCGTCACGCGGTGTTTGGCGATGATCCGCCAGAATCGGTCCGGCTCGGGTTGGTTGGGTGCGCCCTCGTACATCAGCGTGGTCGCCCCGTTGCTCAACGCCCCGTACACCGCATAACTGTGCCCGGTCACCCATCCCACGTCGGCCGTGCACCAGAAAAGGTCGTGTTCCTTGAGATCAAAGACCCACTTCGTCGTGAGATGCGCCCCCAAGAGGTAACCCGCGGTACTATGCAGGATGCCCTTGGGTTTTCCCGTGCTCCCGCTGGTGTAAAGGATGAACAACGGATCCTCGCTCTCCACGTTCTCAGGCGGGAAATCCGGCGGCTGATGCGGGGTGAGATCATGCCACCAGCGGTCAATTTCGTTCAACTTCTCCACCGTGCCGGTGCGCTTCAGCACGATCACCCTCCGCACCTCCGGACAGCCCGCCACCGCCGCATCCACGTTCTTCTTCAGATTCACCACTTGGCCCCGCCGGTAACCCCCGTCGGCGGTGATCACCATCTTCGCCCCGCAGTCATGGATCCGGTCTTTGAGCGCCTCGGCGCTGAAGCCGCCAAATACCACGCTGTGGACCGCCCCGATTCGGGCGCAGGCCAGCATGGCGATGGCCGCCTCCGGTACCATCGGCAGGTAAATCATCACCCGGTCCCCTTTGCGGATCCCTTCCCCGTGCAGGGCGTGGGCAAAGCGGCAGACCTCGTCGTGCAACTGCTGGTAAGTAATCACCCGGACATCGCCCGGTTCCCCCTCAAACACGATGGCCGCCTTATGCCGACGCGGGCCGTGCAGATGCCGGTCGAGACAGTTATGGCTGAGATTGAGTCGTCCGCCGCCGAACCACTTCGCAAACGGCTCCTTCCATTCCAGCACCTTTTTGGGCTCCTGAAACCAGCTCAACTCCTCCTTGGCCATCCGCCCCCAGAATTTTTTTGGGTTTTGCACCGACTCACGATGCAGCGTCTTGTATTTGGCCGGACTGTTAAATACCGCCTGTTTCACAAAAGCGGGCGAGGGTTTGAATTTCCCGGGTTGGCTCATTTTTTCTCCTCCTTTTTTAGAATCTCCTTCACGCGCCTCAAAATTTCCTCCGTGGGGGCCAGCCGGCCCGGCCCCTCCGCCCCGCAGGCAAGGCGACCTTCGGCCGGTCCGGCCCAGATCACCCCGCGGGAGGTCAGTTGATTCACATTTTCCCGGGTGGCGGGGTGGGTCCACATGTTTGTGTTCATCGCCGGCGCCAACACCAAAGGCGCCCGCGTGGCCAGGAGGACCGCGCCCAGCACATCCGCGGCGAAGCCATGGGCCGCCCGGGCCAGAAAGTCGGCGCTCGCCGGGGCCACCACGACCACATCGGCTGTCTGGGCCAGATCCAGATGGGACATCCTTCCCCCCTCTCCCTCTTCCCAAAGGGAGGTGTGGACCGGACGATGCGTCAGGGCAGCCAGGGACAACGCCGGAAGAAAGCGGGCCCCGTCCGGCGTCAGGATGGCGTGGACTTCCCAGCCTTCTTTCACCATCGCGCTGGCCAGATCCGCCGCCCGGAACGCCGCAATCGAGCCGGTCACCCCCAATACGATCCGGATACTCGGCTTCTCAGCCATGGCTCAGGTTGAGTCTCCGGCTCAGGTAACGCTCCGCCCGGATGATGGCACGGAACTTGATCAGATCCTCTTCCATGGAGCTGCTTAGGATGGTGTACCGGTAGCTCTTCCAGTCCGCCATCTCGGCATTGGCCGCATCGATCCGCTTGTCGATCTGGGCGGCCGTCTCTGTGCCCCGTCCTTCCAGCCTGCGACGGAGTTCCCCAAGATCCGGCGGCATAATGAAGATGTCGGCCAAGGCAGCCCGGATGCTTGGATCTTGGGAGTCCCGGATCTGCCGGGCCCCCTGCACATCAATGTCCAACAACACGTCGCGACCAGCAGCCAAGTGCTCTAGGATCGGCCCCTTCGGCGTCCCGTAGTAATGACCGTAGACATCGGCATGCTCGAGCATGTCCCCGGCCTTGATCCTTTTTTCAAATTCACCCCGGGGGAGAAAATAGTAGTCGGTTCCATCCTTCTCCCCCTTCCGGATCGGGCGTGTCGTGCAACTCACCGAGTACACCAGGTCCGGCGTCTGGCGCACGTTGGAGCAAAGGGTGGTCTTGCCGGTGCCGGATGGCGCGGACACTACGAACAAAATTCCGGAGCGGGTGAAGTTATTCAAGGTTCGCCGCCTGCTCCCTCAGCTTCTCGAGCTCGGATTTGAATTCGATCGCCAGCCTCGTCAGCTCCAGGGTGCCGGATTTCGAACCCACCGTGTTGGCCTCCCTCATCAGCTCCTGGATCAAAAACTCCAGCGTCCGTCCTCCCGGAGCCCGCTTCCCCGTCAGGCCGACGGCCTCGGTGAGATGGGCCCGGATCCGGCCGATTTCCTCAGTCACATCCCCACGGTCTGCCGCCGAGGACACTTCCTTGAAAAGCCTCTCGGGTTCCAGTTCTACCCCGGCCTCGCTGGCCAACTCCTGCAGGCGGACCCGCAACCGCTCCCCTTGGTTTTTACGCATGGCAGCAGCCGATTTTTCCATCCTCACACGGACGGCTTCCATCCTGCTCAGGTGTTGTTTGAGGGAGCGGACCATATGCCCGCCTTCCTTTTCCCGGGTGGATACCATTTTGGCCAAGGCGGCCCTGATTCCGGCGAGAATCTTGCGGTCATCCTTGGGCGTGAGAGGATAGCCCTGCACGGAGACCACCCCGGGTAACCCGAGAAGATCGGACCAGGAGGGTCCGCCCGAAACCCCGAGTTTTTTCCCGGCGGATCGCAACTGGGCGGCATAAGCGGACGCCTTTTCCAGGTCCAAACTGCGGCCGTTGCGGGAAGGGGCGGACTCGGCCTGAATGGCCACGGTCACCTTGCCCCGGGCCGCCTGCCGGGCCACTTCCTCGCGAATTTCCCGCTCCAGACGTGCCAGATCGCCGGGAAGATACACAATCACCTCAAGGCCGCGCTTGTTGACCGAGGAGACCTCCACGCGGAAAGCGGCATGGGACGTGGCCACCTTGGCCGAGCCAAAACCGGTCATGCTGCGCATCGGGAAATCCTACGGGCAAAGACCCGGCGGCTCAAAACCCTTTAAAGAGATTCCCGACCCCCTGCAGGATGCTCCCGGCGCCCGCCGCACCGCCCGCCCCCTGCAATACCCCCTGAGGTGTGTTGAGAAGAAGATTGATTCCGCCGGCCAAAAGCATTTTCGCCACATCCATCTGCACCTTGGGATCCGCCAAAGTACCCGTGATGGAGGCCGATCCGGGAATTTTGGTGTAATACTCGTTGCTATTTCCCACCAATTGGGTCATCGCTCCCTGCAACTGTCCGCTGCTCTGGATCGCCTCCCGGGTCAGCGCCAGATTAACTTCAAAGTCGATGGCTTGGGTCATCCAATCCATCCATCCGCGCATGGATGCGGATAAGGTGCTGCCCAAAATCCGCAGGTCCTGCGTGGAAATCTTTGAACCGGCGACCTGAAAGGATCCGCCCAAGTCATTGATCTTGCTCTCGGCGACAAGGCTGGATCCCAGAAATAAGCCAGCCCCTTGCAAGGCCTTGCGGATGGCGGGGAGATTTTCCAAATGAGCCTCATACAACCGAAAGGTTCCGTTGCCACGAAGACTCTGTTGGAGATCCTGCACTCTCCCGCCCGACGCCTGCCCGGAAAACTCAAGATTGGCGTATCCGCCCAGGGACCCCCTCGCATCCTTGATCATCGGACTCAGGATCGCCCCAAGCGGAAATCGTCGGACCACCAAATCAGCCTGCAGGGGGGAATCCGGACCATTCTTTTGGGCCACCGAGCCCGTAATCACACCTCCTTGAACCTCCACCGACGCCTTCTGGAGCGAAACCCCCTCCGGACCCAGTTGGAATTTGGAAATGTTCACGGGACCAACACTGGCATCCCGAAAGATCACCTTTTGGAGGCGGGCCGAAAGATCCAACCGGAGCGGTTCCGGTTGGTTTCCCGCGGCAAGCGGAGCTGATTGCCAATTCCCGTACTGATCCAGAATTCCGCGTAAATCCAAAGTCTCTCCGATGAGGGTGGCGTCCAGCAGGCCAGGACCAGCCCTCAACAGGGGAATTTCCACAGGCTGATTCTCCGAACCGGAAAAGAACATCGACGCATCTTTGACGGTAAAAATGTGGGTTCGTTGATCATAATCCCAATTTCCATCCAGCCGCAGGGAAACTGACGCCAATTTTTTTTGATCCGAAATTCGCGCCTCCACGACGGTGACATCGATCTGTCCGGAATTTCCATGGTCTCCCGGTTCCCAGAATCCACGACCCAGCACCAAGTCGCCCTCGACCCATCGGTTCGGTTGCAGCCAAGATCCGGCCAAAAAGCCCACCCAGCCCTTTGGAATTCGACCGGATTCCCAGGAAACGGCTTCGCTTTTTTTCCAATCCACTTTCTCGATTATCAGGGTGCCCCCGAAACCTTCGGCGGTGAGTTGCACATCATCCAGCAAAGTGACCCCGTCCTTCCCCCAATCCAAGGTTCCCAGCACCTTGGCCTTCAGACCGTTGGCCGACCCGATTTCCGGCAAGGAGACCGCCAGATCCTGCGCCTCCGCGCTGAATCCCACTTTTCGTACCCCTGCCTTCGGTTCGCCCACATTGGCTTTCAGGACCATGGTCCCCAACGAAACATAGGGCGTTACCGCAGGCACGTTCTGGGCAAATGCGGCCAAGTCCACCTTGCCCACCACTGCCAGAATGGACTGGGCAGCTTTCTCGGATGACAACTCCAGCCAAACTTTCCCCGCTTGCTCGGAGGCGACCATTACTTTGCGGATCGCAAGGGTTCGGTCGGAGCCAAGCTCCGCCTCAGCCTTGACGTTCGTGCGGTTGTCAGTCAACCGCAGTCCGGGCAGATCGACGGAAAAATCCGGGCAGGAAACATCCATCTCCAGTTGCAGTCGGCCGCGGGCAGGATCGCTTTGCACCCGGACAAATCCAGAGAGGGTTCCCGCAATCGAGTTTTCGTCGGCCTTGGCGAGTACCAGGGGGGCCAGAATGCCCATGGGCCACCCTCCAAACTGGACCAGACCGGAGCAGGCCCGGGTGCCAGCCGGCTGCCATTCTTCCGGACCCCTTTTTTCCAAGGTCAACGGGGCATCAAGCGTGGCCCGCACCGCCTCGCTACCGTCCCGGTGCTTGGCCACCAAGGCCAGGGCATCGATCGAAAGCACCCCGGAAGTCCCGGAAGGCCAGGAGGCCTGCACATTCCCCTGCACCGAGGAAAAATCCACCGGCCGCGGGCGCTGGGCGGTTCCCGTATCCACCGTGACGGCCGCCTGTAGATTGGCTGTGACACGGTCGTGTTGGTTTTGCCGGATAAACTCAAAAGAGCCTTGCCCCGAAGCCTCGTTCCACTGCCAGTTCGGGGTGAAATTCTTGAGCAAAGGGACGACAAAGTCGGACTCAGCTTTGGCCAGCTCTATTTTGATCCGCCCCTCGTCCCCCGCCGGCTTCCACACGCCGGAAACCTTTCCGTCAAGCAGGGGCGTTCCCGCACGGTTCGCCTGCACCACCAATTCCGGCAAGGTCCACCCTCCCTGCGACACCTCCACCTCCGAGGAAAGTTTGGCTTCCCAACTGCCCGCCTTTTCCCCCGGCCAGCGCATGTTACTCAAGCCCAGTGAAACCAGCCCCGACCCTTTCTGGTTGGGATTTCCCGAAAACTCCACATGGGCCTTGGCTTGGCCATCTTCCGGCCAAAACCTCGCCCCACTCCATGCCTTGCCCAACCCCGTCAAACCCATGGCCAAATCTCCGGCCAAAAAGCCTTGGTTTTTGCCGAAGTCCCACTCCGCTTTGGCCAAAAACGAGAGGTCCTCCGTTGCCCCCCCTTCCCAGGAAGCCCGGACCGTCGCACTCTCCAGATGTAACTGGGTTCCTTGGTCCAGATACCCCTGAAAATCAAAGGAACCGGACTGGACGGCAATCCTTCCCTGGAGCCAACGCCCGGAAGCCGTCATTGCACGGCTGTCCACCCGCCCCACCAATCCCACTCTTCCCCCCTGCACTCGCGCTGACCCCTCCGCCGAAAGACTTCCCCCCTCCACTTGAAGCTTTGCCGGATCGAAAAAGATCGGCGCCAGGGCCGCCATTTCCAGGCCCCGAGCCGTCCATTGCAACGAGGCTGCCTCACCCACCGGCGTTTTGGATTTTGCCACCATCGACACCACGGCCGGCCGATCCAAAAGCAACCGAAAGTCCTCAGGCTGACCGGCCCGCCCCAAGTTTGCCGAAAGACGATCCACTTTGAGCAAACCCTCATCCGCATTCCATTCCCCACGGGAGGAGAAAGCCAAGGCCGCCGGCTGGGAAGGCCAGAAAATTCCGCCTGCGGTGGCCATTTGCACCGCCTGGCCGCTCAAATCGAGTTCCACCACCAGCGGTTGACTGGGCCCCCCGCCCAGCTTAACCGCACCGCCTAAAGAGCCGGCAACGGACTGAATTCCACGAGGCTGGAGAAAAACTCCGGCCAAGCGCAGATCGGTTGGCTCGAATTGGATTTCTGCGGCCCAATTCCCCGACGGGGCGTAAGTGCCGTCAATCTTCGCGGCCAACCGGATCCCCCCGATCCCCTGCCAAACCGCCTTCAAGCCATTCACCCGCCAATCTTCCCGGGGACTCCGGATCGCTTTTCCCTCCAGGACAAGCTGACAGGGGGACACGAGATGCCACGGCGGCAAATCGATCACCGTGGAGACGTCCGTCGTCGCCTGGATATCCCAAACGTCCCCACCGCTCGGATTCTGGGATTTTTGGGCCGTGGCCCGCATGGCCGTGGCCAACTCCTGTTTGCCGGGGCCGTCCCAATTCAACTGACCGAGTTGCAAGCGGATTTCCCGCGGGGTTTCCCCATCCCACCCCCCTGCCGTCGCCTGCACCGATTTCAGGATCCAAGCCCCCGTCTCCGTCCGAAAACGACCTTCCATCAAATTCACCCTGGCCTCCCGCAGGGAAAACGGAATCGAGACCGGGGAGGTTTTTTTCTTTTCCTTGGGCGAAGTCACCTCCAAATCCACCATGGCAAATCGAAAGTCCGCCCGCAGGATTTCCGGCCGGCCCGACAGGATCGTAAGGGGGGCGAATTCCACCCTGCCCGAATCCATCGCAATCCTGGACTTGGCATCGTTGACCGCCTCAAATTCCCGGATTTCCAAAACACCCATGGCGGAAAGACGGGCGGAGACGGCCTTGGCTTTCCAGCCCAGTCCATAGGCAACCACCGGAAGGGTAATTTCACAGAAAACGGTGGGCTGAAACAGCAACGTCCCTAGGGAGGCAAACAGGATACCCGCGAAAGTGAGTAAGAATTTCCCGATTTTCACCGAATTGGAATTATCCCCCTTCGGGCCTTTTCTCGCAATCACGGAGGAAATCTCGCCACCCTGCCGCTTTCCTCTTAATTGGAACAATGATCCTTCGGCTCGGCTGGCTGGCCCTTCTTCTGCTCGCCTTCCCACTCATTGCCGCCGAGATCCCCGACCTGCGCACCTTGGCCAAACAGGCCCGCCCCGCTGTCTACCTCCTCGCGATCCAGGATGAGGATGGGGAGGTGAAGGGTTCCGGCACGGGATTTCTGGTCTCCGCGGACGGCCTGCTTGTGACCAACCACCACGTGGTCACGGGCGGAAAACGGATTCTCGCCAAGGCGGAGAACGGCGGCCTCTTCCCTGTCATCCGCGTTCTCGCCACTGATCCCGTCAATGACCTCGCCCTGCTTCAACTGGACGGCAAAGACCTTCCCTGCCTCACCTTGTCCCCCCCCAACTCCGCCGAAGCCGGCACCCGCATCGCCGTCATCGGCAGCCCCCTCGGTCTGGAGGGAACCCTGACCGAGGGCATTGTTTCGGCCCGAAGAAAGTTGCCCGGGGAAAAACGTGAGGTTCTCCAGATCAGCGCCGCCATCTCCCAAGGTTCCAGCGGGTCCCCCGTCCTGGATGCCCAAGGTCATGTGGTCGGCATCGCCTCGTTTCTCCTCGCCGAAGGCCAGAGCCTCTACTTCGCCACCCCCTCGGAAAAACTCCAGGCACTCCTCCGTCGCTCCGGCCACACCACCGGGACTTCAACGGTTGTGCCCTCCTCGAGGACGAATGCCTCATCCCCGCGCACTTTTACGGTGCGCTCCGGTGATACCCTCACGCGCATCTGCCGCGATCTCAAAAACCAAGGCATCCAGGCCAGCCCGGACCAAATCCGCGCCCTCAACCAACTGGCCACCAACGCCTTGATCCGACCCGGTCAGGTTCTGAAAATTCCCTGATTAATGAGCCCACGCCTTCCTCGTGGTTCCCCGCGCTTTCTCGCCACGCCACTTTCCGGCTCCACGGGTTTTCTCAGCCGGGTCTTCCTCGCCACGCGGAAGGACGATTCCCATCGTTACATCCTCAAGGTCGGGAGCGACCTTCCCGCCCGCCGAGCCTGGGGACGCACTCTGCGGATCTTTTCCCGGGAACTGGCCGCTTACCGCTTACTCGCGCTGCTCGGTGGAAAACTTTCCCCACGCCTTTATGCCGGCACCGCCACCGAGGGCGGCGCCAACGGCCTCCTCCTTTTCGAGGAGATCCGCCGCGCCCGGAATCCCGACCAACTCCAAGGCCTGGGCTGGACCGATCTCACCGCCGCCGCCCGCGGTATCGCCCGGATCCATGCCCGGTTCTGGAACTCACCGTCTCTGCTCCGCGCCCGGGACCTGCCTCTTCACCACTACATGCTAGCCCACGAGGTTCGAAGACATCTCCCAAAGTTCCTCCGCTGGACCAAACTTTCCCCAAAGGATCAGAGCCTCTTTCGGAACCTTCCCCCAAAAGTCGAAGCAGCGCTCGCCCGCCTTAAAAAGGGCCCCCTCACCCTCACCCACGGGGATTTCCGCTCCGATAACATCTTCTTCGGAAAAGGTTTCGTGAAGTTCATCGACTGGGCTTTCGCCTCCCGCGGTTCCGGCACCTTCGACCTCGCCCGACTCGCCGGGGCCAGCCCCAAAAAAAACCTGTCCCTAATCCAGCACGTCGATTTGCTCAACCTCTGGCATGCGGAACTTCTCCGTCACGGCGTCCGGAACTACCCCCTCCACCAAGCCTGGCAGGATTATCAGGACTCCGTCCTCCTTACCCTCACCATCCCCGTCACCAATGCGCCCACGCTCGCGAAATTCTCGGCCAGAGGCCGCCGGATGGCGAAGTTGATTACGAAAAGATTTCTATGTGCAGCAAAGGAGCTGGGAGTTTTCGTTAACGCAGCACGCGAGTTCACATTCACAAACCATACTTAGTCCTTGAGCAGATACTTGGAAGCTTCGTTCACATCCTTGTCCCCGCGGCCCGACAAATTCACCAGGATAATTTGATCCTTCTTGAGCTTCGGCGCTTCCTTCATCGCAAAAGCCACCCCGTGGGCCGTCTCCAGCGCCGGCAGAATCCCCTCCACCTTCCCCAAAGTTGCAAAGGCGTTGAGCGCCTCATCATCGGTCGCATAGGTGTACTCCGCCCGGCCGATGTCCCGTAGTTGGCAGTGCTCCGGCCCCACCGCCGCATAATCCAACCCGGCCGAGACCGAATGAGTCAGCTCGATCTGCCCATCCGCGTTCTGCAGGAGGTAGGATTTCGACCCCTGCAAGACCCCCAGCTTCCCGCCCTGAAACCGGGCCGCGTGCCGGCCGGGCTTGATCCCCTCCCCGCCGGCCTCCACACCAACCAGACGGACTTTTTCATCCTGGAGAAAGGCGTAGAAAATCCCGATCGCATTGCTGCCGCCGCCCACGCAGGCGCAGACCACGTCAGGCAACCGCTCCTCCCGCTGCATCAGCTGGGATCGTGCCTCCTCCCCGATCACCCGGTGAAATTCCCGCACCATGTAGGGATACGGATGGGCCCCGTAGGCCGTGCCGAGCACGTAGTGCGTCGTGCGCACGTTGGTGACCCAGTCGCGCATCGCCTCGTTCACCGCCTCTTTCAGGGTCTTCTGCCCCGCCGTCACCGCCACCACCTTGGCGCCAAGGAGCCGCATCCGGGTGACGTTGAGCGCCTGCCGCCGCATGTCCTCCTCCCCCATGTAAATGACGCACTCCATGCCGTAGCGGGCGGCCATCGTAGCCGTGGCCACACCGTGCTGCCCGGCCCCCGTCTCCGCGATAATCCTTTTCTTCCCCATCCGCCGGGCCAGCAGGACTTGGCCGAGGGCGTTGTTGATCTTATGGGCGCCGGTGTGGAGCAGGTCCTCCCGTTTCAGGTAAATCTTGGCTCCGCCCAGCTGTTCGGTCAGGCGGGCAGCGAAATAGAGGGGTGTCGGCCGGCCCGTGAAGTCCCTTCGCATCTCCTGCAGTTCGTGCTGGAAGCCGGGGTCCTTACGGGCCTTTTCAAACTCCTGCGCCAGTTCCTCCAGCGGCGCCACCAGGGTCTCGGGCACATACCTCCCCCCGTAGACACCGAAGTGTCCCGAGGCGTCCGGTCCCGCCGGCAGCTTGCTCATTGTGGGCATGGGTAAAGCCTACCTCAAAAATCATCCGATGGGTAGGGACGGCTCCCTTGCCTGTGTACGGCAAAAACCAAAGCTCGATGAGTTCACCACTGGCAAGCACCGCTCGAAAAAAAATCCCTACCGATATGCCCACGCCAAACGCCCGATCAGGAGAACCAACACAAATAAAAACAGGGCCCGGATGAAACGGTTCCCCTTGCGGATCGCCAGATGACTCCCCACG
>RFWS01000002.1 GCA_009921985.1 bacterium
CCCGGCCAAAGCCCCCATTCCATCCAAAGCCATCATCTGGATCTTGGCATCGGCATTCACCGCGGCGCCAACCAGTTCCTTGATCTTGAAATCACGGACCGCACTGCCGCTCACCAACACCCGCCCTTCTCGAGCCTGGGTCGTCGGATTCAGTTTTTCCAGGCTGGTCTCACTAAAGCCGCGAATCGTGAGGTTGCGGAGTTCCAGGGAATCCCCGGTCCGAATGACGGCGATATTTTGTCCCGGGCTGGTCGTGCCGGCCCCGGTGGGCATGGCCGATTCCAGCCTCACCTGCAGGGCCTCACCATCGACGTCCTGCGGGGCGACTCGGTTAGCAAACGGAATTTCCTGGCCGTTCGGATCCGTGGTCATCGTCTCGGCTCCGATTTTGATTTTCCCGCGCGCCTCCAAGGTCAGGACCGGATCGGTGGTCGCCCACGAGCCCACACCAGAAATACGGCTGGCCTGGAGATGAATATCCCCGGCGCTAAGAACCTGAATTTTGGAGCCGTTGGCATTCAAATCCAGCCCCCTCGCGGTAATACCTTCCGTTCCTGCGACGAGAGACCAGTTGCTGAAGCCGGCGAGAGCAACCTGCAGGACATTCGGGCCGAGGTTCCCGGTTGTTTTTTCGTCATCCCAAACGGGAAAATTCCCCAGCGGAGACAGCAGAGCCCCAAAGGAGTCAACAAAACCGACCGGTTTGTGGGTCACCGGGTCAATCGTCGCATCAAAAACCGGCAAATAATTGGCGTTAGCCGTGAGATAACGGTATCCAAGCGAACTACTGTCAAACACGGGATCGAGCAGCCCCCCCCACTCCGTGAAGGCGGAGCCCAACTCCACGCGGCTGGCGTAATAGACCGACTCCGTCGGGGTTCCGACGGGGGCCAAGGAAAGAGAGCCGGGACCCTGCGTGAATTTCCGGCCGGCATACAAATCCCAGGTCTGGTTGGCCCGAACGGTGATGCTGCCGCCGTCCGTGGTCAATGTGCGGTCCGTCCCGCCGACACTGGCATCCGCAAAGAAGCGGTCAGGCCCACCGGTGACACCGGGAGCCTTGGCCGTGAAATAGAAAAACGCGTCCAAAGCGGCGAGATCCGGATTTTGCGGGAGAAAAAGCAACTGGCGCGTTTGATTGGCCGCCGTGATCGCCGCGGAATTATGGGCAAAGAGGGCGGACCCACTCAGGCTACCGAAGGCGGCCGTGACGGAACGGGAGGTCACAAGATTCATCCCCGAATCAAAGCCAAGAAAGTAATTTTTAGGATCGAAGGAAAAGGAGGCGGTGCTGACCCCGGAAGCCATCGCCAAGCCGGGAAAAGGAATACCTAAAAAAGTAACGGTTCCGGACGCAACAGCACTGCGGTCCAATAGGACCGTCCCGGCTCCCGCGGAAAAGCTCAAGGCCAGGGAAGATGGCGCTAGGGGCTGGGCAATCGGCGTGCTGCCCGCAATTTGGCCAGGATTAATGGGTGGGGGGATCATTTGCGCCGGAGGAGGTGCCACCGTCTGCGCGGGGGGAGGAGGAACGGCTGCCGTACCTCCCCCTGTTGTCGCCCCCGCCCCGGGCCCGGCCGCCGTATCCACATCCAGATTTTCTCCCGCCCTGCCGCCTCCGGGCCTAACCACATCCTCTTTTTTGTTCACGACCAACATCTCTTCCTGTTCCACCTTGGGAGCGCCAACCAAAACATCCCCATCCTTGGCTTTCACCGCTACGATCTCCACGTCGAGCTTCTCCAGTTTCCCCTCCTGCACAGCCTTTTGCTGGATCTCCACCGTTTTTTCAATTTTGGCGGCGGAAGGCAGTTCGTTCTTGAATTCCACGATTAACGGACTGGTGGTCACAACCTTCTTCACATCAACCTCAAAGACCTGAATTTTTGGAGTGGATGACGAAGGCGGTGTCCCGCCGTCCTCCCCGCCTCCAGCCGCCGCGGCACCGGAGCCTCCCGGCCCAGCCGACTTCTTGTCCTCGGGGGAGCCCGTGGATGAGCCGGGTGTCTTGGAACCGGGATCGGTGGAAGTGCTTTTGGCCTCCCGGATGGCATCCGCCCCGACGGAAGCAGCCTGACCCGGACGGATCACGGTCGAGGAACCGCCCACGGTCACCTTCAATCCACCTTGGCCCTCGAGCAAAACAAACATTGTATTTCCGCTGGCATCCCGGCTGGCCATGAAGGTGGTTCCGGAAACCGCCCCGGTGACGCCTCCGCAATCCACCGTCGCCCCGCCCTTGCCCGGAGGTGTGTGGATCAGGACGGTTCCCTGGTCGAGCTTCACCAGACGCTCCTTGGATTGGAAAGAAAACTGGGTGTTGGCCCCCAACCGGGTGATGGAAGTGTCGGCAAAGGTCAACTCGGCCATGGAGGCCGCGGAAGTGCTCACCTTGGACTTCTCCTGAATCTTTTCATTCACTTTGGCCGGAGCCGTCCCAGTCCCAGAATCATGTTCCACAATATTTTTAATCGTGGTGATTTCGGCTTCCTTGAAATCCACAGCTGCCCAACCGCTGGAAACAAGCGTAACCAAGAAGCCGGCCAAAAAGGATTTTCTAAAATTCATACGACCATGCTTTCGACCGCTCCCTGGGAGAGGAGGTTCAAAGAATGTTGGGCTAAACCCTAAGTTGCTCAACGAAGTATAAATATACTACAAAGCACTAAAAATCAAAGGTTTTGAACAAGTTTCGCATGTTTCAAAACTAATTGTTCATAATTTATGTCAGGAACACAACATGTTGTGTTAGCTTAAAAAATCATTCAAGAAGCCTGAGGACTATACTTTCTCATGGGCGGAGCCCGAATCGGTCGGGGTCGCCCATTCCGAGCCTTCAATCTTCCACGGCCCGCACAACCTGCCACCAGAACCCGGCCGCCACGGCAGCAAGAATGGCCAGCTCGGGAAGATACCAGGAGACGCCCAAGCTCAGACCCGTACAACCGGCCGCTGCCAAGGCCGCCAGGAGTGCGCCAGGGCTACGCATGGCCCGTGACTGGCCGCCAAGCCAGCTCCAATTCCATCCGTTCCCGCAACAAGGCCAGGGCGTCCCAACCCCGGGCCGCCACGCCGGTCGACTCGCCGCAGTGGGCACAACACTTCCGCGCGGCCTCCCAGTCCGCCCGGTTGGTATCCTCCCCGCAACTCCGACAATGAACGATTGTTTCCATACATTCCTCCTTTTGACTTGCAGTCTGATTATCCCCGGCGGACACAGTCGTCCCCCCTTGGAGCGGATGCAGCGCCTGCACGACCTTCTGATGAATGATCGGCCGGTCAACTGCCAGCAGCTGGGCCGGGAGTTCGAGGTCTCCTACAAAACAATCCAGCGGGACCTCGACTTCATGCGCGACCGGTTAAACCTGCCGATCGAGTACGACGCCACGAAATACACTTTTCGCTATACCGAGCCGGTGGAGGCGTTTCCGCTCCTGCAAGTCAGCGAGGGGGAGATTCTCGCCCTTTTCGTCGCCCAGAAAGTGCTGGCCCAGTACCGCGGGACCCCGTTTGAAAAAACGTTGGCCAGCGCCTTCCAAAAATTGACGGGCGCCCTCAAGGAAGAGGTGAGTTTCAACCTGGGGGAATGGGGTGCGGACTATTCCTTTCGCGTGACAGGGGCCTCGGCCGCCGATGTGGAGACCTTTCGGTTGCTGGCCAAGGCCATTGTCCAGCGTCAGGAGGCCTCTTTTTCCTACCGTTCCCTGCGGGCTGCTGCCCCTGAGACACGGACTGTCCACCCCTACCATTTGGCCAATGTGGACAATGCCTGGTACCTGCTGGCGCACGACCCGCAGCGGGGCCAGCTCCGCACCTTCGCGTTGGCCCGCATCCGGACTCCCAAGGCCACCGGCAGGACCTTTGATCGGCCGCGGAACTTTTCGGCGGAGAAGGAGCTCAAGTCAGGCTTCGGAGTGTTCGGGGGATCGGGCAAGCACGCCGTGAAGATTCGTTTCGACGCGTTTGCCGCCCGTTTGGTGCGCGAGCGGGACTGGCACCCCAGCCAGAAAATCCGGGAACTGCGCGGAGGAGAAATTGAACTGGAGATGACCCTTGGCGCTCTGGAAGAAATCGAGCGCTGGATTTTAAGCTGGGGGGAGCACGCCAAGGTACTGGCGCCAAAAATTCTTGCGGCATCGGTGCGCCAGCGCATTCACCGGAATCTCAAGCAGTACCGATAATTTTTACCAAAAAATCTATATATTGTGTTGCCTAGTTATATTTATCTATACATTGTGTTGGAACCTCCATTCCCTATTGAATCGATTCGGTGGAAAAGAGTTTTCAGCTCAATTCTCGAAGGTGGCTTTTGCCCCTGTGCCTTTGGCTTTTGGTCAGTGGCCCTTGGCAGGCCAAAGCCCAAAGTCCATTGCCCGGGGCGGTCGGCCAGCAGGCCGTGACCGATGCCGCTGCCCAACAGGAGCGGGAACGACAACGGCAAAAGGTCGTGCAGCCAAGGCCCGGGGAAGAAGGGATCCAGGCCAGCGAGGTTTCCGAGGATTTGGGATCCCTCCAGATCATGCGGGAGAGACCCGAGTTGCCCTTTTTCCGTCTGCGGGCGGATCAGAGCTACAACTGGCTCTCCAACGCCAACTACGCAAAAAACTCACAAAATGTCGTGGCCGCTTGGCAGACCATATCCTCCCTGGAGGCCGCCTGGGCCCCAACCTTCTCCACCATGCCCGGCTACGAGAATTTTTTCCCGGAGGCCGGGGTGCGTGCGTCCTTTTTCAACTACTTTCAGCAGGAGGAGCCGAGCCAAAAAAACAATGCCTTCGGCGATTATGATCTGGGTTTGGTGCAGGATTTTGTTCTGGTGAACCTGTTCCTCCGCGGAACAAAACAGGTGACGGACGAATTGAGCGTGGGGTTGTCCTTTGACTACAACGGCTATTTTTACCTGAACAGCCCGGACGAGCGGGCCGCCGCCGGCCAATCCGGGGAAACCAACTTTCTCAACGAGTTTTCCCTGGCCTATACGTCCAACTACTTCCATGCATTCACCGAAAAACACGCGGTGGCGGTCAACTGGCGGGCTTCCTATGTTTTTGCCAATTCGCCGGGAACAACCACCCCGGATGCCGCTCCTTATACCTACAGCCCCAGTTATCTAACCCGGACCGATAACAGCCTGACCGGAAGTTATTTCATGAATTTGTCCGAGCAACTCAGTTTGTCCGCTTTTGCCGCGTATCGCCTGGCGTACTACACAGACGCTGCCAATGCCCCTTTGTCACCGGATTTCAATGATCAAGGAGAGCGGACGGACACGGGATTGGGCACCAACGGATTTTACCGCCGCTTGGACCAGCAATATACCCTGGGGGTGGCGTTGAATTTCCAACTCTCCCCCGAACTCTCCACTGGGCTGAATTTCAATTATTCCAAAAGCGACAGCACCAGCCGGATCGCCGAAACCGGGGATTTCACCAACCTGACCGCGGGAGCGAACTGGTCCATGACCTACAAATTCGCGGAGAAGGAATTCGTCGTCGCCACACCTTCGGACTGCATCGGACCTTATGTGCGGACTGATTTGGGATTCGCCTTTCCCAACAACCTTGCCAGTTCCCAGAGCCTATCCGGGTCCATCCTGCCCGGGATCACGGGCTCCCTGTCCAATCCCTCGATTTCCATCAATCCAGGACTCCGATTCGATGTGGCGCCAGGCTACAACTTCAACGACTGGCTGGGCGCGGAGTTTTCTGCGGGCATCCTTTACAATGGTCTCGATCACCTCAATGGCAGCGGAACCGTCACCATGGACGGAAGCTCGACACCCCTGAACGTGGGGGATGGGGGCGTCTCCCTCACCGGACACTACCTGCAGGTACCGGCTTTGGCTTCGGCTGTTTTTCGTTGGCCCGGGCAGGGTCGGTGGAAACCCTATCTTTCCACGGGATTCGGCTTTGCCTACAGCCGGCTACAGATCAACCAGGTGGGCGCTGTGCAAACTTCCGACCAAACGGCCCAGGATTTTTGTCCCGCTTTTCAGGTCGGATCGGGATTCCTTTGGCAGATTTCTGACACGGTCGACTTTGACCTGATGTACAAGTTGCTCGGGCTGATCAACCCGAATTATTCGTCTTTTCAACCGGGAGTGGCTCTTTCCAACTCTTTTCAATTCGGCATTAATATTCGTTTGTGATTCTGGCAGGGGCGCGCAACTGGCTGCGCGCCCGACGGAAATTTTGGATTTTGAGGCTTCCCGGCTTTCCATCGGGAGAGCGGCAGGGCCGCTCTCCCCCATCGAATCATCGGCGCCGCAACCCTTCAGCCTGGCAGAGCGGCTGGACTCCATCCGCCAACGGATGCCACCCTCATGCCCAAATCATGTCCTCGGCTGAGGAGGATCCTCAGCCCTGCCAGCTCGTCCGCCTTCTCTTCACCCTCGTCTTCATCTTTAATCTACTCCTGTGTCTTCTTCCTCCCTGACCGCCCGTGTCCTCATGCTGAACTCGCACCTGCGGGGTGGCGGGACGGACATCCAATGCCTCGCCTTGGCCAAAGGTCTGGCGCATCAGGGCTGGGAGGTGGAGATGGCCGGACCTCAGTCCGCGCCTTTATCCGCGGGAGTGCCTTCCCTCCAGATTCTTCCAAAATTCCGTCCGCTCCAGATTTTCGCCTTAGCCGCCCTGCTGCGACGTTCCCGTGCCCGAATCGTCCACGCCCATCATGGGGATGATTACTGGACCGCCCTGCTGGCTTCCCGGTTGGCCCAACCCCGCCCACTCGTGGTTTTCAGCCGGCATCTGGCCAAAAGTCCCCGCTCTTTCTTCAGCCGCCAACGGCTGTTTGCCGAAGCGGATGCGGTCATCGCCGTTTCGTCGTTCGTCGCACAGGTGCTGCGGGAAGGCCATCGGGATCCCGCCTCCCCGGTGGCGGAACGGCACCATCGCCCCCCTTGCCGGATCGACTCCCGCAAACTTCACGTCATCCACACCGGGATCGACACAAAAACTTTTTTTCCGCGAGAACGTGCCTTCACGGATGCCGCCCGACGCAAGCTGGGGGTCGGGTTGGGCGAGACGGTCTTTGGCGTGGTGGGAGGATTTGACCTGCCCGTGGGGAAAGGTCAGCGTGTTTTTATCCGGGCCGCCCGCGAAGTCGTGCGCCACCTGCCCAAATCCAAATTTCTTTTGGCCGGCACCGGCACGATGGCCTCCACGCTGGAGGAGGATATCCGACATCACGGGCTGCAGGGGCGGGTGCTCCTGATCGGTCAACAACCCGATCCTTTGGCCCTGCATCACGCCCTCGACATCCTCGTCCATCCCCAAATCGCCACCGAGGCTTTTCCTTCCGTGGTGCTGGAGGCCCACGCCTGCGGCCGTCCGGTCATCGCTTCGCGGTTGGACGGAATTCCGGAGGCCTGGGGGATCGGTGGACTGGGCCACCTTGTGCCGGCGGGCGACACCGCCGAGCTGGCGGCCACCATGCTGGGCCAGGCCGAGCACCCCGCCCCGTCCGAACCGGAGCGGTCCGCCGCCCACGCCCGCGTGGAAGCCCAGGCCTCGCTGCCCGTCCAGGCCCGGAAAGTTGCGGATCTGTATCGCCGCCTCATGGCCCGGTAGGGCCGATCCTCTCGATCGGCCGAGGAGAATCTTCGACCCCGCCGAAGCTTGAGCCCAGGCTGTTTTTCCCTCATGCTTTCGGCTTATGCCCATCCACGATTCCATTCTCGGGACAGTCGGAAAAACACCGCTCGTAAAACTGCAGCGAGTCTCGGCCGGTTGTCCGGCCACGGTGGCCCTCAAATGCGAGTTTTTTAACCCTCTCGGCAGCGTAAAGGACCGGATCGGCGCCGCCATGATTGCGGCGGGGGAGAAAGACGGAAAAATTACCCCGAAAACCACTTTGATTGAGCCGACTTCAGGCAACACCGGTATCGCCCTGGCCTTTGTGGCTGCCGCGAAAGGCTACCGCCTGATCCTCACCATGCCGGAAAGCATGAGCCTAGAACGCCGCACCCTTCTCGCCCTTCTGGGAGCCAAGCTGGAACTCACCCCCGCCACGGAAGGAATGAGAGGGGCCATCGCGCGGGCCGAGGCCCTGGCCAAAGAGATTCCGGATGCGTGGATTCCCCAGCAGTTCAAGAATCCCGCCAACCCCAAGATCCATCGGGAAACCACCGCCGAAGAAATCTGGAAGGATACGGACGGCAAGGTTGACGTCCTGGTTTCGGCCGTCGGAACCGGTGGCACCATCACTGGTGTGGCCGAAGTCATCAAGGCCCGCAAAAAATCCTTCCAGGCTGTGGCCGTGGAGCCCAAGGACTCCCCGGTGATCTCCCAAACCCGCTCGGGCCAACCGGTGAAACCCGGCCCGCACAAAATTCAGGGCACCGGCGCGGGCTTTGTGCCGGACAACCTGCACCTCGACATCGTCGACGAGGTTCTGACCGTCTCCAACGAGGACGCCTTCGCCATGGCCCGGCGAATCTGCAAAGAGGAAGGTATGCTTGTGGGCATCTCCACGGGAGCCAATGTCCATGCCGCCCTGGAGGTGGCCCGGCGCCCGGAGAACAAGGGCAAACTGATCGTGACCATCGGCTGCAGCACCGGGGAACGTTATCTCACCACGGCATTGGCCGAGGAGGCCCGGCGTCTGGTGGGCGGCTAGTCATGCCAAAAATCCGCAAAGCCGCCGTCCCGCGGCAAAAACGAGCCCCGGCCCCCATCCATCCACCGCTTCCCCCTGGAGGGATTGAGGCCGCCGCGCAGGGATGGCTGAAATCCGTCGGAACCCCGTTGTCACCATCCACCCAGGAATCCTGGCCGCAGGATCAAAAATTGGGGGAGGTCCTCACGGAAGTTTTGCGGGGATTGCGTTCCGATTTGCAGGAACTCCGAAAACGGGTGGAGCAGCTGGAAAAATAGCTGTAGCCCGGGAGTTTTCCCTACAGCGAAAGCAACAACCGGATCAGGTTGTCCCAACGCCTCGCCTCGCCCTGCAGCAACGCCTCGCGTTCCTTTTCGGAAAGGACGTCTTCCTTCTCAATGACCGCAGACCGTTCCTCGTATTGCCGCCGGGCAACCTGATAGCGTCTTTGCTGCTCGGGGGTTAATTCGGCAAGGACATACCCGCTGGAAAGCTGGATGAGCACGGGTTTTTTTCGATCCCGGTTGTTCCATTCGGAAAAAGATCCGAGGGGCCGGGCGGAAAGATGCTGGGCGGGATCACGAACCAAAATTTCATACGAACGCTGCGCCGATTTGGAACCGGCCGTAAAAGGCAGGCTCAACGCCCAAGTTCCGCTGGTGATGGGCAGAATGGCCATATCCAGGGGCCGGATCGCGAACAAATCGGCAAATCCGTACATCGTCATATCGGGCTGGAAGGATTCCACAGGGGGCAAGGCACGAACCCCCGGAGCCTCCAGGCAGAGAAGGGCAACCATCAAAATCTTCTTCACCCTGCCTAAAATGTTCCCCACAAATCCCCGGTCAACCTTCCTTCCGGGATCGAGGGGAGCCATCTGGGGACAAACGGGAAGAAAGCCAAGCCAGACACTCCACATGGGCCGTTCGGGGAAAAAGGTCGATCGGTTGAAACCATTCCGGCTTCCAGAAAGGGTGGAGGGCCGAGACATCCCGGGCGAGGGCCGGGGGATCGCAGGAAAGATAAAGAATGCCCGCCCAGGGTCTGGCTTGGCCCAAGAGTTTTCGGGCATCCGGACTCAACCCCCCGCGAGGGGGATTAATCAGGCAAATCGCCGGTCCCGCCCCCAGCCGAGCCAACGCATTTTCCATTTCGTCCTCAAATCTTCCCTCGAGCAACTCTGCCTCTTCCACTTCTTTGCGGAAGACCTCCACCGCCGACGGATGGGACTCGATCGCAACCACTTGGCGCCCGGATGCGACCAGGGGACCGGAAAAAAAACCGGTGCCGGCATAGCCCTCCAGAACCAAACGGACTGCCGCCGGAACCGCATCGACCACCAGTTTTTGTAACGCCCCCGCCAAGGGCCGGTTGGATTGATAGAACGCCTCTCCCCTTACCTCATCCGCCCGGACCGAGTAGTGCGGCCGGGGACGAGGCCGGGAACGCAACTGCGTCAGCTTGGCGTTCACATCATCGGCCGCCAGTAGGCAGCGCGCCACATCGACCAGGGTGCGCCCGTCCGTTCCCAGGAAGCCCACTTTCCCCTCCCGGTTGTGGACGGTGATCCGGTTTCGGTATCCGTAATCCGGACCGGTCAGAATCGGCCGGATCACCGGATCGGGAATTTTTCCGATGCGATGAAGGGCAGATTCGATCTGGGCCGTTTTGATGCGGGTTTCCGCGGGGTAAGCAAGATGCTGGGTGGCACAACCGCCGCACCCTTCGAAAAGCGGACAAGGCGGGGAAATTCGTTCGGGCGAAGGGGTTATGATTTCCAGCAACTTGCCGCGGGCATACGTTTTGTGTCTCTCCGTGATGACCACGCGGACTTTTTCCCCGGGTGCCGTAAAGGGAACAAAAACGACCTGCCCATCGTGCCGGGCGACTCCATCGCCTCCGTAGGCGATTTCAGAGATGACGAGTTCGATCGGACCGGAAGCGGCCGGAGCCGGATGTTTCAGTACCAGTTGTCCTTCAAATCCGCCGGGGGCAGGGGTTCCACCTGACCCGTGTCATGGGCCGGCATCTTCATCGACTTGGTGGGAATGAAAAAGGTGCCGATCTCAATGGCCCCCACCCCCGTGTCCATGATCACCCGCGAGACTCCCTGGGTGATGCCGATCGTGTAGGCGTAGGTGGGACCTTTTTCCTGCAAAACTTCGTAGTTGGAGTCGAGCAACTCGGAAATTGCAAAGGACACGTTGGCCACGCCCCTTCCCAATTTTTCCATCATGGTTGGCTTGGGCGGCAAACGAAGATCCGCGCGGGAGAGGGCCGGGGCGAGGAAGCAAAGGGCTGCCAACAGGATAAGTCTCATCCTTCCTTTCTGACACCGCTCTTCCCCATGACAAGGGGAAGACTTCCTTCATGGAGGATAATTTGTGAATGCCCCCGAAGATTGCGTCCGGCTCCGAAAGTAGCCAATGACCCCGGAAGCCACCTGCTCGGCATATTCCCGGTAAATGTTCCCTCTCCGCTGGCCCGCAAACACCCGCGTTCCCTCGTACTCGCCGGCCTGGATCCACGGATAAATTGCACGGTCGTTCATGTATGGTCCCTCCACAAAAACCACCGGGCCGTCGAACATCCGGTTGGCGATCAGGTTGCGGTGCCAAACATAAGGCCCTGCCCCGCTGGCGTGGGCATACCCGGAACCCTCGTAATTTTCCGGCCGGAACCCCCAACGCTCCTGGAACTGTTTTCCAATCGACTCGCCGATCCCCAACTCCATCGGGGTGGAATCCTCCAAAAGCTTTCGCAGAAGCCGGAACTTCTGGTCGTCAAAGGCCAACTCCTCCGCCGTGTAGGAGCCATGGGCAAAGATCACCAACCGGTTGGCGGAAGTCAGCCGCATCCTCCCCCCCGGCCAAGGAGCTGCATTGTAGTGGATGCAAAGGGTGAGGTCCGGCCGCAACTCCTCGTTGACCCTCCGGGCCCGAGCCTGGATCTCAGCCGATCGGTAAAAAAGAAGTTCCGCATTCCAACGAATCAGCCCGTTGGCCGAGTAGCGGGGCAACCGTGCCCCACGGGAACCTTGCAACAGATAAGTGATCGCCTCGGGATACAGATCCGCCGGGCGCAACGGCGTGGTGGGCACAAAGCCGTCATGGGTCCAGACCACCTTGGCCCCGGCCATTTCGAGCAGGGGGGCGAGCAGCCGGCAAGTGCGGAGATTCAGCTCCCCCTCGACCACCGGGGGATCGTTGCCGATTCGAAATGTGCGTTCCTCCACGTCCGCCCAGTCCCCACCGATGTGGCCGGGATCAAGACAAATCACCTTGCCAGCCAACGGCCTGGCGGAATCTCCCCCGCACAGAACCGGCACGGGTGGCTCCTTCGGTTTTTGTTCCGAGGCCTGGGTCAGGCGATAAAGAGGGCGGGTCCGGGCCTTGTCCCGGAACAGTGTGACTCCCTCCTCATCCCAGATCAGATAAGGCCGAAGCGCGCCGGCGGGATCAAAGGTGCGGCGCAGACGGTTCTCGAACTCCTGCCGGGTCAAAAGCCCCTGCCCCGGATCCAACAACCTCCATTCCGGCTCTTCGGAAACCGGAGAGAAAAGCACCGGCTTTTCCTCGGCCGCCTGACTGCCCAGGACCAAGGCAAAGACCGCCGGAAAAAGAAGCCGAAGCATATTTGCCAAGGTTGAACCGATCGACGGGACAGGCAAGGTTCGGGACGGCTTGAGATCAACAACCCCGAACCTTACCCTGCTTGGATGAAGTCTGATCCCCGCCCGTTTCCTGGGCCCGCCCGTGACCGCTGGATTGCCCTGGGGACCGCTGGCCTTGCCGCACTGCTGGCCGCCGGTTGGATCACAAGGGAAAGACAACTTGCCACCGACCTCGCCGAGTCCCGTGAGGATCTTCGGCAGGCCATGCACCGGCTCCAAACCCTTTCGGCCTCGACGGACCAGATCCGCACCGCCTATCTGCAACGCCGCTCGGAACTTGAGGCGGCCCGCAAAAAAATCGACCAGCTCGCCCAAGAGAGAAAAAAAGAAGCCACCAACACCGGGGAGAAGAAGGGAGAGCCGAAAACGGAAACCTCCGCCGCCGTGGCGGCTCTTGCGGAAAAAATCGGCTCCCTGAAGCTGCCGCCATGGGCAAGCGTGCAGAAATCCGATGGTTCCGTCCGGATTTTTCCGGGAGCCAGTCTGCCCTCCGGCAACGAGGGTTACGCCTCGTTCGGCGCCCTGGCCCACACCCTCGCAGAGGCGGACACCGGTATGGTCATGGAATTGAAAGCCCGCGCCGAGCCCGGGCCCGACGCCCTCGACACCGCCCAGGAACGGGGCAAGCGCCTCTCCGCCGCAGCGGAACGCTCGCTGAAAGGGGAGTTTTCGAGGGTGCGGATCGTGGCGGAGGTGGCCAAAGGCCCGCGGATGGAGTGGCGTCTGATTCCCGCCGTGACGCCCGCGCCGAAAGCCCAACCGGCCAAACCATGAGCCTCGTTCTCGTCGACGGCCACTACTACGCTTACCGCTCCTTTTACGCGATCGCCCAGCTTACCAACTCCAGGGGTGAACCCACCAACGCCGCCTTCGGCTTCACTTCTGCCCTCCTCCGCATGGCCGAGGATCTCAAGCCTGTCCGCGGGGCCGTGATCTTTGACGGGGGTGTCCCCCAGGAAAGGCTTGAGACCCATCCCGAATACAAAGCCAACCGCAAGGAAACTCCTGAGGCGTTGGAAAAACAAATTCCCCTTCTCTATGAAGTGGCCCAAGCCCTCGGCTGGAAAACCGTCTCCGTCGAGGGCGAGGAGGCGGACGATGTCATCGCCTCCTACTGCCGGGTGGCAGACGGAGCTTCATGTATTGTCGCCACCAACGACAAGGACCTCATGGTGCTGGCGGCCCGCGGCGTGAAAATCTATCAGCCAAAATCCGAGGGCTTCGAGCTGCTCGGCCCGGCCGAGGTGGAGACGAAATGGGGGGTGCCGCCGGACAAGGTGCCCGAATTGCTCGCCCTGACCGGGGACGCCTCGGACAATTTTCCGGGGATTCCCGGTGTCGGCCCCAAAACCGCCGCCAAGTGGATTGCGGAATTCCAGACGGCCGAAGGCGTCCTCGCCGCCGCGGATCGGATCAAGCCGGAGCGCTTCCGACCCATCCTGAAAGAGTCGGCGGACATCGTCCGCCGCAACCGTAAAATGGTCGAGCTGCGCACCGCCCTTCCCCTGCCCATTCCCCTCGCCCAACTCCACCTCGCGCCGGATCCCGAAAAACAGGTGGAGCTATTCCGCCGACTCGAATTCAAGCGCTTCACCCGCGAGGCGGAGGCCCGGCTCGCCGCCCGCAAACCCAAGCAGACCGATCTTTTTTCCTGAACCGTGAAACCGGTTGTCGAAAATCTCTACGTGCACGTTCCGTTCTGCACACATCTTTGCCCGTACTGCGACTTCCCCAAAGAGCGCCTGGCCGGCAATCGGATGCGAGATTTCCTCGCCGGCCTACGCGCCGAATGGTCCGCCGCCTGCGAGGAGTTCGACCTTCAGCCCCGGCACGTTTTTTTCGGCGGCGGCACGCCCACCGCCCTCTCCCCCGCCCTCATGGAGCAACTTCTGGCCGTGGCCCCTTGGGGCGAGGCCGAGGAGTGGAGTGTGGAAGCCAACCCGGACGGCTTCAGCGAAAACAAAGCCCGCCAACTGGCCGAGGCGGGTGTCACCCGACTCAGCCTCGGCGCACAGGCCTTCCGTCCCCAGGACCTGGCTTGGCTGGGGCGCAAGCATGACCGGGCCGACATTCGCCAAGCGGTGCAAAGCGCCCGGATCGCCGGCATTCGCAGCCTAAACCTCGACCTGATCTACGGATTGCCCGACCAAGGCCCGTCGGAATGGCAGGAGACAATGGCGGAGGCCTGCGCACTGCAACCGGACAGTATTTCGGCTTACGCCATCACGCCGGAAGAGGGCACCGAGCTGGCGCAGCGCATCGCCCGGGGGGAATGGAGTCCCGACGAGGACCGTGAAGCCGTCCTTTTTCTCCTCACCTGCCGTTTTCTTGAGGCCCGCGACTATGCGAGCTACGAAGTTTCCAACTTCTCCCGTCCCGGCCACGAATGCCGCCATCACCAATCGGTCTGGGCAGGAGAGGATTACCTCGGACTCGGGCCTGGCGCTGTTTCCACTGTCGCCGGCCGACGCTGGCGGAATCTGCGCGATACCGGATCCTATGCGCAGAGCTGGCTCCTCGGCTCCGGCCCGCGCCGCCAGGAGGAAGAAGAGAGGGAGCCCTCCCAGATCCGCACCGAACGAATTCTGCTCGGGCTGCGCACCCGGGCGGGGTTGGCGGAGCAGGGTCTCCCCGACCGCGAGGAGTGGCTGGAGACACTGGTGCGGAAAGGTTGGGCCCGCCGCGAGAACGGGCGCTTTCATCTCACCGCCCGGGGTCGCCTTCGCGCCGACGAAGTGGCCGCGATCCTGACCTAGGCATGGAGCCTGTCATCGCCACGCGCGGTCTGCGCAAGGTCTATCGCGTTTTTGAGAAGGAGCCCGGGCTGGCCGGGGCGATGCGGTCGCTTTTTTCCCGCCGGTCCCGCGAAGTCGTGGCGGTTGAAGGCGTGGATCTGGAGATCGGCGCCGGGGAGTTGGTGGGCTTTCTCGGACCCAACGGCGCCGGCAAGACGACAACCCTCAAGATGCTCTCCGGCCTGCTTCACCCCAGTGCCGGCTCGGCACGGGTGCTGGGCTTTGTGCCGTGGGAACGGGAAACGGAGTTCCGCCGCCAAATCTCCCTGCTACTCGGCCAGAAGAACCAGCTGACGTGGGATCTGCCCGCCCGCGAAAGTTTCGAGCTCAATCGTGCCATCTACGGCATCGACCGGACCACCGCTTGGCGGACGGTCGAGGAACTCGCCTCCCTGCTCGAGGTCACCGGTCTGATAGGCAAACCGGTCCGGGAACTTTCCCTGGGAGAACGGACAAAGATGGAGCTGATTGCCGCCCTGCTGCACCAGCCGAAAGTCCTGTTTCTCGACGAACCGACCTTGGGACTCGACATTGTCTCCCAGCACCGGATCCGGGATTTTCTCCGCCGGGTGGTGGCCGAAAAAAAAATCACCACGATCCTGACGAGCCATTACCTGCAGGACATCGAGGCCCTTTGCCGGCGGGTGGTGATCATCAATCAGGGTCGCATCATCCACGACGGCTCCCTCGCCGCGGTCGGCCGGGAGTTTTCCAACCACAAACAAATCGAGTTACGGTTTTCCGGCAAGCCCCCCCCGCTCCAAGGATCGGAATGGGGAGAAATTCTCCACCGCGACGAGGCCGGAGTACGGTTGCGGGTCGAGCCGGGCCGCGTCACCGAAATCAGCCGCCGCGCCCTCGATCTGCCGGGCCTGGAGGATATCCGGATCGAGTCGGTTCCCGTGGAGGAAGTGATCCGAAGACTCTTTACCTCCGGGAAAAGAAACTAAAAAAAGAGTCCCTCAAGGCACATGCCCACGCGCGAAAAGCGCGATCAGGGCAAAACCCGCCACGGCGGAAACCAGTTTCCAGAATCTTCCCTCCCTCTCCTTGAGCTCGGGCACCAACAGATCGGAGTAGGCCAGATAAAGGAACGTTCCGGCCGTGGCGGCGGAAAGACCGCCGTGCAGAACGTGCGTGGAAGAAAGATCGGAAAGCGAGGCCATCCATGCGCCCGCCGGCGTGGCCAAACTGAGCAACACCGTGACTCCCACCATGCCACTGGTCGCGACTCCCTGCCGACCCATGGTCACCGCCAGCGCAAAGGTGTCCGTCGCCTTGTGCAGAAGAATGGCCAAGGCCAAGGCTTGCTGGACCGGAGCCGCGCGGATCGAACCCAGGGCCAGCCCCTCAAGCAGCGAATGCAGGGCCAGCATCCCGCCCAACACCCAAGCGGAAGTGGCCGAGCCGCCATGGGGATGGTGTCCGTGAATTTCCGCATGGGCGTGGTGGGCCCGACGATCCAACCAAGCCAACACGAGGATCAATCCCCCACCGAAGAGGGAAGCCTTGAGCCAGCCCAGATCGCCAACCGCTTCGGGCATCAGTTCGAAAAAAGCGGAGGCCAAGAAAGCCCCGCCGGCAAAGGTTCCCCCGAGACAAAGCCAGGAGGTCTTGGCTCCCTTTTTCTTCAAGAGCAAAGCAGAAATCCCGCCAAACATCCCCGCGGCAAAAAGGACCAGCAACAGGGTCAGGAACATCCGTCTTTTTTACGCGATGAAGAGCCATCAATCGAGCCCGCGGTGGCAGTGGAGGGATTTGAACCCCCGACCCAAGGCTTATGAGTCCCTTGCTCTACCAGGCTGAGCTACACTGCCGGAGCTGTCTTTTCTAGCCCCGGAACTTTTTCCCGCCAAGCCCCCGCAGGAGCTTGGGAACGGCAGGGGGGAGGGCTACGCTGAATCCATGGGATTCCGGGATCAGGAAGCGCACCTCGCACGCCTCAAAGGTCGGCTGGCCCTGGGCTTTCTTTTGCTGGTCATCCTGATCATCGCCGGACTCGCAGCCCTGCCTGCTTATCGGGCAATGAAGGCTTGGCGTGCGGATCAGTTGATGGATGGAGCGGAAAAGTCGGTTCGCCAAGGGGCTTTGGTCGATGCTTTTCAGGCAGCCCGCGCCGCCTACGCCCTCAATCCTGGCAATATCCGCGCACTCCGGATGTTGGCGGATATGTATGAGGGGTCGGGCGCGACGGAAACCCTCGCCTATCGGCGGGCCCTGGCGGAAAGCGGTCAGGCCACCGCGGCGGACCGGGCAGCCTATCTGCGCACCGCGATCCGGGCGGGTCGGCTCGATTGGGCCGACGAATTCCTGAAAAAAATCGGCATTTCCGGACGCAGCGACCCCGAGGTGGCGGGGATTGCCGCCGATCTCCTGCGATTGCGGGGCGAACCGGAAAAAGCCCGGCAACTCGAAGCCGAGTCGGCCGCCGCCGCCAAAGCCGGACAAGAGGGCAAAGCCACCTTGCTCTCCGCGCGTGGGTTGTTGGATTCGCCGGATCCCGCGGTCCGGGCAAAAGCGCGAGCCGACCTGTTTCGTCTGGCCAAAAGCAAACAGCCGGAGGCGAGGGACGCAATGCGTCTGATCGCGGCCTCCCCCGACCGGACAGAAACTGAAACCCAAGAGCTGGTGAAACTTCTGGAAAGCGACCCGAAAGCCGCCGGCGGCGACCGCCTTCTGGCCAAATCTCTTCTGCTGGAAATTCATCCGGACTGGCGGGGGGCCGTCCTCGAGGAAGTCAAAAAGATGTATGCGGGCGGACCGGAAGAGGAACGGCTGGCTCTGGCGGAGTTTCTCCTGCGGTTTGGGGATGCGGAAGGGGTCTTGGCCTTACCCGCCGTCCGGAATGGGCGGCCTTTCCTTCTCCGCCTGGATGCCCTCGCCCGGTTGGGTCGCTGGACCACCATCCGCGAGGAACTAGGCAAGGCAGCCGCGGAAAAGGATTCCCTCGATCCGTTTTTTCTCGAGGTGTTCCAGGCGCGCGTCTCGACGGAGCTACGCGAATTGTCCATGGCGGATTTGCGTTGGAAGCAGGCCTTGGCCAAAGCCGCCGGACATCCGCAAAAGCTGGAGTTCCTCGGCAACTTTGCGGAGAAGTCCGGCAACCTTTCCATGGCGACCGAAGCCTATCGGGCGATGCTCAAGTTTCCTGCGGCGGCCGTGCCGGGCTACCTCGGTCTGATCCGTATCGCGGAAAAACGGGCCGACATGCGCCAACTGCGCGATATCATGACGGAGCTGGCCCGGCAGCTTCCCCAGGATCCGGCGCCGAAAAACGATCTCGCCTACCTCAACCTGCTCTTCAAAGAAAAAATCGACGAATCCCAGCAGGCCGCCCGGGAGTTGGTCACCGCTCTCCCGGATCGGGCTGCGTACCGCACCACCCTGGCCCTGGCCTGCCTCCGCAAAAACCAGCCGCAGGAGGCCCTCGCCGCTTATGACCGAGCCGAGATCAACTGGTCGACCGCCCTGCCGGGGTGGCAGGCGGTGCGCGCCGCGGTGCTCGCCGCCAACGGCCGGGAGGCCGAGGCCCGGGAACTTGCTTTGTCGATCAACTGGGACCGGCTCAAACCGGAAGAGCGGGACCTGATCCGCGCCCTCCGCACACCCCGGAGCTAGCCCTCTGTTCATGCGGAAAATCCGACTGGTCGGTCTGGTGGCGTGGTGGACCACCACCACGATCGGGGCACCAACGCCGGCGTTCCACACCGTCCAGGCGGGCGAGACCGTCTATGCCATCGCCAAAAAGTACGGCACCACCACGGATCTGATTTTGAAAACCAACCCGGGCCTCGATCCCTCCCGACTGCATGCGGGAGATAAGCTCCGCCTGCCTGCCACCCCAGCCGCCCAGCCTGTCTCCGCGGCCAAGACTTCCCCCGCCACCACCGAACCGGCCACTCCAAGATCTCCCAAGGAATGGGTCAGGGTTCAAAAAGGCGACACACTTTCCAAAATCGCCCGCGAGAACAAGGTTGCGGTCGAGAACCTCCGGAAGTGGAACAAGCTGGGCAACGATCCGATTCGTCCAGGCAATCTTCTGCGGATTCTTCCGCCCTCCTCGTCCCCCACCGCATCCGCCCCGGCTTCCAAACCAGGACCTTCGGTGGCTCCAGCTCCGCCGGCCAAAAAGCCGGTCGCCCTGGAATGGAAATTCGTGGACGCGGCCCGTCGACAAATCGACGCACCCAAGGACAATCTGCGGGACTGGGAATACATCGTCGTCCATCACAGCGGTACCAGCGGGGGAAGCGCCAAGGTGTTCGACTACTATCATTCCCAGGAGCGCGGCATGGAGAACGGACTGGCCTATCATTTCGTCATCGGCAACGGCACGGATTCCGGGGATGGCCAGATCGAAGTCGGCCGCCGCTGGCTCAAGCAACTGCAGGGCGGACACCTTGCCAGCGAGAGCTTGAATGAAATCGCCATTGGCATCTGCCTTGTCGGGGATTTTAGCCGCTCGCGACTGGGACCGCGCCAGACCGCCGCCTTGGTCGAGCTGGTGAAATATCTCCGCCAGATGATGCCCGACCGGAGATTGAAATTCCGTCTGCATCGGGAAATCAACACCCGCCCCACCGAATGCCCCGGCCGGCTGTTCCCCGCCCCGGCCATCCACGAACTGCTCGATCAGCCTCCCGCCACCGGTTGAAACCCGAGCCAGACTTTGCGAGTTCGGGGACCGTCAAACTCCGCAAAATAGATGGTCTGCCATGTTCCAAACTTGAAACGCCCTTTTTCCAGCGGCCACACCAGGTGATTCCCAAGCATGGACGCTTTGACGTGGGCGGCGGAGTTCCCTTCCCCATGACGGTATTCCCGGCTTTCCCACGGAACGGCCTTTTCCAGGGCCGCCGCCAGATCCCGCCGCACATCCGGATCCGCCCCCTCCTGGATCGTCACCGCCGCCGTGGTGTGCGGGACGAAAATGTGGAGCAGCCCGTCGCGCCAACCCCGCCGGGCGGCCGCCTCCTCCAATGATTGTGTCAGAGGCACAAATTCGGTATGGCTCCGTGTGCCAATGACCACTTCTTCCCAAGGAACCGCCATATGATCGTGGTAACAGGAGGAACCGGTTTTGTCGGGCGGGAAATTTGCCGCCGCCTGTCCGCCCAAGGCGTGCCCGTGCGGGCCGTGGCCCGCCATGCCCCCGCCGAACCCCTGCCAGCCGGCACCACTTTTTTCCCCGCCGATGTCACCCGGGCCATCTCCATGCGGGAGGCGCTGACGGGCGCCAAGGCGGTCATTCACAGCGTCGGCATC
This sequence comes from bacterium, assembly GCA_009921985.1. Taxonomy (GTDB): domain Bacteria; phylum Verrucomicrobiota; class Verrucomicrobiia; order Methylacidiphilales; family Verrucolacustridaceae; genus Verrucolacustris. The sequence continues at coordinate 20,335 of RFWS01000002.1, forward strand.
ATCCGGGAAACCGGTCTCTCCACGTTCGACCGCATCCACCGCCTTGCCGTGGCAGAAACCTTGGCGGCCACCCATCGGGCCGGGGTTTCCCGGTTTGTCCTCATCTCGGCACTCGGCAGCCGCCCCACCGCCTCCAGCCGTTACCACCGGACTAAGTGGGCGGGGGAACAACTCGTAAGGCAAAGCGACCTTGCCCACACCATTCTCCGTCCCTCCGTTATCTATGGACCCGGCGACCAGTTCACCAACTTCCTTGCTTCCTGGATGCGCCCCCCTCTTTCCTGGCTCGCCGGGGGCTTTCTCGGCATTCCCGGGGGAGACTCAGTCCGCCTTTGTCCGGTTTCCGTGGGTGAGGTGGCGGAGGCGGCCGTCCGCTGTCTTGGGCAACAAGCATCGCTCGGACAATCTTTTGACCTCGCCGGCCCCTCCGTTTCGTTCAAGGAGCTTGCCCTCGAAATCGCCCGCGCCATGGGTCTTCGCCCGACCTGGGTGGAACAGCCCCCGGATGTCATCCTCGGCATGGCCCCATGGCTCTGGTTAACCGCCTCCAAACCCGTACTCCATCCAATTCCGCTTCCCCTTTGCCGCATCGCGGCAGCCCTCGCTGAACGCCTTCTGCCCAATCCGCCCCTCACCACCGACCAGGTGGCGATGCTGGAAGAAGGACAGTCCGGAAACCCGGGGCCGGCGGCGGAAGTTCTCGGATTTCGTCCCGGGCCCCTGACCGCCGGCCTCGCGGCCTACCTTGCTCCGCGCACGGGCGGGATCGCCGACCGCCGGCCGTGAGCGAGGCCGCGCGTGCCGCCCGGATCCGCCGGGTTTTGCTCACCGCCCTTGCCGTCAACGCCCTGCTGGCCGCGGTGAAATTTTCCATCGGCTGGTCATTGGACAGCCTCAGTGTGCTTTCCGACGCGGTGCACTCCCTCCTCGATGGCGGCGCCAGCGTCATCGCCCTCATCGGCATCACCGCCGCCGCCCGGCCGCCCGATGCCAACCACCCCTACGGCCACCGGAAATTTGAAATTCTCACCACCATTGTGGTGGCCGGCCTGCTTTTTCTCAGTGCGTGGGAAATTCTCGGGGCCGCCGTCCATCGGCTGATGCGTCACGCCACGCCCCCGGATTTCAGCGGCCCCGGTGTGGCCCTGCTGGCGGTGGGGGTAGTCGCCAATCTCCTTCTCTCCCGCTGGGAACGGAAGGCGGGGCTGGAAGTCTCCAGCCCCTTGCTCCTGGCCGACGCCGCCCACACGCGGACCGATGTCTTCTCCTCGATCCTCGCCATCGCCGCCTTGGCGGGCAGCCAGCTCGGTTTGCCTTGGATCGATCCTTTGTTTGCGATCGGCATCGTCGTTCTGCTGGCCCGAGCCGTTTACGAAATTTTGCTCGAAGGCGTGAAGGTGGTTTCCGACGCCACCCGTCTCGATCCCGAGGAAATCCGGTCCGTGGCGGAAAGCGTCGAGGGCGTCCGTGGCGCCCACGCCATCCGTTCCCACGGCATGACCAACGACATCCACATCGACCTGCACATCCAGGTCGAGGAGCTTCTCAGCACCCGGCAGGTCTTTGAAATCGAAAACCAGGTCACCGAGGCTCTCCGCAAACAATTCCCCGGCGTCACCCACGTGGCCCTCCGCCACGAGCCCCGCGGTATTCCCCCCGAACCGGATGCCTGACCTGCCCCGCACCCGCGCCCGCCTCGAACAGGGGCTCGGGGAAAACCGCTGGACCGGCTACGCCTTGGCCGTCCGCAAACAGAATCAGCTTTTCGGTTTTGCCGGCGGCGACGTCCCCGATCTTTCCTCCCCGGTTCCTTGGTTTTCCGCGGGCAAACCCATCACGGCCGTCGGGATTCTCCAGGTGACCGCAAAAAAACCCGGCCTTTGGCCGCAGCCACTTTCAAAAACGTTTCCTGAACTTGCCAACTCCTACGCCGGCACCCTGACCTTAGAGCAGATTCTCACCCACCAAACGGGATTGCGGATTCCGGAAACCAATCTGCGCGGAGATCCTTCGGCGATTTGGAAATATTTCGCCCGGGTGACCCCGGCCGAGGGCGGCCTTTCCGCCGGCCAAGCCGCTTACGATCCGGCCGGAGGCTGGTGGCTGCTTGGCCAATGGCTCACCCGCCACACGGGCAAGTCTTGGGATGAGTTTCTGGAGAACGAGGTCTTGCAGCCCGCCGGCATCACGGGGCTGAAGTTCCGGGCTCCGGCGGTTCCCATCCGTGAGCGGCGCGCGGGAAAGTGGGTCGAGGGAGAGCCCGGGCAGGGCCCCGGCGCCGGACTGGCCGGCCCCGCCCCGGATCTCTCGCTTTTTTATGAAAAACTCGCCGGTGGCCGGCTTCTGCCAGCCGCTTCCCTGCCACCCATGTTGCGCCCCACCCGCAAGGGCAAAACAGACGCCACTTTCAACCACATCTTGGATTTCGGTCTCGGGGTCATCCTCAACAGCAATCGCTATGGCGCCGAGACGGTTCCCTACGGTTTCGGCACGCGGGCCGGCGCCGGCACGTTCGGCCACGGGGGCGCCCGCTCTTCCATCGCCTTCGCCGATCCTGAGTTCGGTTTTTCGGCCGCGATCTTTCTCAACGGCCGGGTTCCCGAAACGGAACACCAGCCCCGCATTTACTGGACTTGTTTCGGAGTGAGGTTGAACCAAAAACGGGTCGTATCACGGACGATGTCACCTTATAAAAGGGCAGTGAAAGTTTCTCTCCGGAGGAAATTTGATTTTGAGGCGGCTCAGCATCTCCCGTCTTTTCCGGAGGGGCACAAGTGCCGGCAGATGCACGGCCATAGCTTCAAGCTGGAGGTGGTGGTAACCGGAACGGTGGACCCAAAGTCCGGTCTTTTTTACGACCATGCCAAAATCGCCGAGGCCGTCCGGCCGCTTGTCGACAAACTTGACCACACTTGCCTGAACGAAACGCCGGGCCTGGAAAATCCCACCTTGGAATGCATGGCCAAGTGGTTTTGGGACAGGCTGCAAGCCTCTCTTCCCGGACTTTCTGAAATCACCCTGCACGAGACCCCGCGTGCCTCTTGCACCTACCGGGGGGAGTGAAGGTTGAAAGCCATCACCTTCGTCAACGTCAGCGTGGTGGGGCCGGATCGCTCGGGCGCGATCGCCGCCATCACCCAAAAGCTTTTTCAACTAGGGGCTAACATCGAGTCCCTTGAGGAGCAGGTCACCCGCGGAAAGTTCCGCATGAACCTGCTGGCCTCCTGGAAGGCCGACTGCCTCCACGACCGACGGGTAAAAACAGAACTCGAATCCGTTGCCCTCCAATTGCGGATGAAGCTGGCCCTCCGCTTGGCCAGCGGAGCCTGCCGGCATCGGCGCCTTGGCCTGATGGTTACCAAGGAAACCCATGCCGCGGAGGCGATTCTCCGGGAATGGAAATCGGGCCGGTTGAATGCCGAACCGGTCCTGATCGCGGGAAACCATCCTCAGATGCGCACCTTGGCCCGGCGTTATGGGGTTCCGTTTCAATTCATCGATTACCGGGACCGCCAGAAAGCCGAAACACACCTACAAGATGTTCTTGAAAAGGCGGAGGCGGATCTTCTCGTGCTGGCGCGCTTCATGAAAATCCTTTCGCCGGACTTTGTCTGGCATTGGAAAAACCGGATCATCAACATTCATCCTTCTTTGCTCCCTGCCTTCCCTGGTGCCTCGGCCTACCGGCAAGCCTACGACAAAGGGGTCAAAATCGTTGGCGTGACTGCCCATTTTGTGACTCCCGACCTCGATCAGGGCCCGATCCTTTGCCAGGACGCGTTGCGTCTTCGACCGGACGAGCCGCTCGAAAGCATCATCCAACGAGGCCAGAAACTGGAGGCGGCCTGCCTTTTGCGCGCGCTGAAGCTATGTCTCAATCGACAACTCGACGTTCACTGGGGGCGCGTCCACGGGGTGTAATCCGTTCGGGAAAAATCAGCGTTGAAAAACCACCTCCATCCCGCATCGTGTCGGTCATGAGCACCAGAAAGACATCCTCATCCGGCAAGGGTCCCCGAGACGAACGCGGAGATCCGTCAGAGAATGCGTTGAAAACCACCATCGTGGCCTGCCTAATCGGGCTGATCGCAGTGGGGTTATTTGCCTTCTCCCCGCGAAAAACCGCTAATGTCACCTCCTCCTCCACAACCACCCCGCAGGGCAAGGAAGCCGTGGCCATTTTCGACCGCCAGTCCCTTTCCACAAAAAGCCGTTAAGCCTGAATTCCGCAGCCTGGGCGAGTCTTGGCGAGGCTATTGTGGCTCCGGTCGCGTAACACATTCACCTTCACGGTAAATCGGCTGCTCCGCGGCCTGTTTTTGGATTCAAAAAAAACCGAATCCTTTTTCAAAAATCATGGTTTAATACCCTATGGCCATAGCCACCCTGCCTGCCTCGGCTTGGGACAAGGAGAAAGCCGGGGTTTTGCTGCAACGGGCCGGCTTCGGGGGCACTCCGCAGGAAGTTGAAGCATTGGCCAAGATGCAGCCTTGGCAGGCGGCCGATTCACTTTTGGGGCCACCGGAAATACCCCACGTCGACCCCCCACCCTCCATCCTCAAGCCCGCCATAGGCGACAAACTAAGAACGGACCGAAACCGCCTGAAGCTGATGGATCCGAAGGTCCGGGAGGACAAACAGAGGGAAATCAACCGGGCCTTGAAAGCCGAACAGGAAAAGCGGCTGACCGACCTACGGGGTTGGTGGTTCCAGCGGATGGCCGATCCCGCCAAGGCCGCGCGGGAGAAAGTTGTTCTTTTTCTCCACGGCCACTTTGCCACCAGCGAGGAGAAGGTCCGAAACCCCGCTGTTTTATATCAGCAAAACCGGCTTTTCCGGGAAAAAGCCCTGGGCTCCTGGTCAGATCTGGTCCTCGGGGTGGCCAAGGATCCGGCCATGTTGAATTACCTCGATGGCGCCAAAAGCCGGAGTGAGCATCCCAACGAAAATTTCGCTCGCGAGTTGTTTGAGCTGTTCACCCTTGGGGAGGGCCACTACACGGAAAAGGATATCCAAGAGGCCGCCCGCGCCTTCACCGGATGGTCGGTCCGTTTGCGCTCCAAACCCGGGGAAGTGATGGACGAGGAAACCCACATGCCCTCCTTTGTCAATCGGCCGGCCTGGCACGATGGAAAACCAAAAAGGGTTTTCGGGAAAACCGGCAACTTCGACGGCGAGGATGTGGTCCGCCTCACCTTGCAACAGCCGGCCGCATCACATTGGATCACCGGCAAGCTTTGGCGCTTTTATACCGGCACCCCTCCTCAGGCGGAGCTCCACAAGGAACTGGTGGCGGCGTGGGAGGAAAACCAAGGCCTGCTTCGGCCTTTTCTTCTGGCCATCTGGACCCATCCGGAATTTTACAGCCTGGGCTCAACCCGCAACCGGGTGAAGTCTCCGGTGGAGTGGTTGGTCGGACTCTGCCGCCAGTTGGAGCGTCCTCTGCCTGCTCCGGCCATCGCTTCAGAAATCACCGCCCAATTGGGCCAGAAGCTCTTCGCCCCGCCGAATGTAAAGGGCTGGGATGGAGGCATCACCTGGATCAACACTGCCAGCCTGCAACGACGCTACGAATATGCCGGCTGGCTTGTGGGGGGCACCCGGGGGGCACGAAATCTGACAGGCATGGATTTAGGCCGGCTGGCGGTGCAGAGCGGGTTGGTGGAAATTCCCATCCCCACGATCGATGGGGAAACAAAAGATGAAAAAACCCTCAAAAAAGAATTCGCCCAAAAACGCAATGCCGCGGCTCGCCAAGCCCGCGAGGTTCTGGCCATCTCGCCTGCCCCCCTGGCCCCTTTGGCCGGCTCCGCGGAGCGCCAAGATCCTGACCGTCTGGTCGCGCACCTCAGCACCCGGCTTCTCCCCGGCGAAACGGCTCCGCCTGAACTTCAGGCCCGATTCAAGAAAGCCGCCGGAACGGCCAAGCCTCTGAACGATGCCGCCGTCCGCCAAACCGTCCTGGCGATCGTGCAAAGCCCTCTTTATCAACTGGGATGAAAGGAGGCGCACCTTGAATCAGCCGGAACTCAAAACACGCAGGGAATTTCTCCGTACCGGATTACTCGGCAGCTCTCTTTGCTGGACGGTGCCCGGTTTTTTGCAAAACACCATGCTCTCCCTGCATGCCGCGGCGGATGGGCAAATCGTCCAAGGGGTCACCGGAAAGGACGGGAACATTTTGGTGGTTCTGCAGTTGGCCGGAGGCAATGACGGACTGAACACGGTCATACCCGTGGGCAACGATGATTACCGCCGCGCCCGCCCCACCCTAGGCCTGCGGGAGGAACAGGTTTTGAAGTTGGGCCAAAAGGAGAAAGCCGGCTTTCACCCGGCTTTGGCCGGCCTCGCCCAAGCTTTTGGGGAAGGATATTTGACCGTGGTGCAAGGAGTGGGGTATCCCAACCCTAATCGCTCTCATTTTCGTTCGACGGAAATCTGGGCCACCGCCACGGACGCGGAAAAAGCTTCCTCCACCGGATGGATTGGGCGCTATTTCGACAATGCCTGTGCGGGTTGCGATGCCTCCGTCGGCCTCACACTTGGTTCCCAGAGTCCGCAGGCTTTTTCCGCCCAGACTCCCAAGGGGGTTCTGTACGAGGCCCCGGGCGGCAAACGCCGCCGCTTGGGCGCGGACGGGGAACCGGAAGCCGACGGCTCCATGACCATGGCAACTGACGGCGACCTGGAAGAAGGCCCCGCTGGTGGCTCCATTGGCGACATCCCCGGTTCAGCCGGAAACATTAACGCCCTGGATTTTTTGGAGCGGACGGAGATGGATGTTCAGGTGACCCAGAAGGAAATCGCCGCAGCTTCCCAGCGCGGAAAAAACGGGGCCACCTACCCGGGCTCTTCCCTCGGCAAACAGTTCGCCCTGATTTCCCGACTCATCGCCGGCGGCATGAAAACCCGCATTTATTATATTTCGCAAGGCGGATATGACACCCACACCGGTCAGGCCAACGCCCACGAGAGGCTTTTGCGCGAAATGGGTGATGCCGTTGCTGCCTTCCTCTCGGATCTCAAGGCCCAGGGCAATCTGGGGCGTGTCACCCTGATGACTTTTAGCGAGTTCGGTCGGCGAGTTCAGGAAAATGCCAGCGGGGGAACGGATCACGGCGCAGCGGCTCCTCTTTTTCTGGCGGGAGGCGGGGCGCAGGCCGGCTTTCTCGGGGAAATGCCGTCTTTGGCCGCCCGGGATTTGGATGATGGGGACGTGAAGTTCAACGTCGATTTCCGCTCCGTCTATGCCACGGTGCTCGAAAAGCACCTCGGCGTGAAATCCGATCCCATCTTGGGCCGCGCCTTTCCCCTGCTGAATGCCTACGGCTGATTTCCCTAAGGCTTGGTCTCCGGCTCCGCGGCTGGGCCCTCCGCCGCCGGCGACTGTTCGGACGGCGCTTGGGGCGAGGCCTCGGCTTCGACTCTCACAAACCTTACCGCCCCCTTCCGACCCAGGCTGTTCTTCCAAGTTCCTTCCAGAGTTTTCGCATCGGCAGAAATTTGCAGATCCAGCTCCACCTTCGGATCGAACCCGGGCTTCGGCAACATCGTGTAAGTGATGGGAATTTTCACCCGGGCCCCCTCGATTTTTGCACCTTTGCTGTGCCACACCCCAGGACCACCTCCCGCCCACACTCCAAATCCCGCCACATGAATCGTCGCCCCCTCCTGAGAGACAATAATCGCGGATTGGCCGATGCCCACCGCGGTGTTTTTCCACAAACCGGCCAGTTGTGCCTGCTCCGCCCAGCTGCAGGTCCCCGCCACCAGCCACCCGAAGAGAAGCAAGATTTTCATACGCAAGATCGTGACGCTCCCCCAGGGGCCCGCAAGCGGTATCTCATTCGAGGACTTTTCAACCCTTGCGGTTTTTAATTTTCAGCACCGCCGCCATCACTTTCCCCTCCCCTTGCCGGAGCGCCCTTGCCGCACGGTCCGCATTTGCCCCGGTGAGTAGCCGCACCAACCGCAACGCCCGGGCCCGCAATTTCTCATTGGAGGGCACCACGTTAACCATCAGGTTGTCGTGCACCCGGCCCATCCGGATCATCGCTACCGAGCTGAGGATGTTGCAAACCGCCTTGGTCGCGGTGCCGGCTTTGAGCCGAGTCGATCCCGCAATCAACTCCGGTCCTACGTCCAGACAAACCACCACGCTTGGGCGAATTCCCCCTTTTTCCGGCCGCCAGGCAGGATGCGCGGTGACCAGCACGGTCTTGGCTCCCCGCCGAGTTGCCTCGCGCAAGGCCCCGTGCACAAACGGGGTTCTTCCGCTTGCGGTGAGCCCCACCACCACATCCCCTTTTCCAACCTTCCTTTCCTGCACCGCACGTTGCCCAGCCTCGGAATCATCCTCCGCCCCCTCCTGCGCCCGGAAAATGGCCTCGGGGCCTCCCGCCAAAATTGCCTGCACCTCCTCGGGATCGGCATGAAATGTGGGCGGCATTTCACTGGCATCCAAAACCCCCAACCGCCCGCTCGTGCCCGCACCCACATAAACAAGGCGCCCTTTTTGCCGAAGAGCCGCGGCCACCAGTCCGGCCGCTTTTCCGATGGATCCCGCCGCTTTTTGCAGAGCCCGCGCCGTCTCCTTCTCTTCGGAGACAAAAAGGCGAACCAGTTGCCCCACCGATTGTTTGTGCAACCCACGGGAACGGGGATTGGCTCGTTCCGTCGGCAACGCCTCCACATTCACGGGTTTTTCTGGAACCGGGCGGGCAGGAACTGCGTCCACCCCCCCTGCCATTCGGGCGGCCCCGATCTCTCCCGGGGTTTCCAAAAGCCGGACCCGCGCCTTGGGCAGGCGGGCCTTCACTCCGGTCTGGAACTGACGCCGGTAAAAACCGTTGGCAAACAGTCCCCCGGCGAGGACCACGCGCGGATGACGCACCCGTAACCGCCGAACCAGTTCGGCCAGCCGCTCGGCCAGCTCTTCCGCGGCCTCTGCGACCACTGCTCGCGCCAAACGATCTCCCCGTGCCGCTGCCCTCAGCACGACTGGGGCAAAGCTGGCCAGCCACTCCTTGCCGCGTGGTTTGTAAACCTCACGCAAAAGCCGGTCCAAATCGGCCGCGCCGGCGTGGGCCAACAGCCCGGCGACCAGACGGGGTGGTTTCCCTTGGCGATCCCGCTCACGGTACACGGTCCGCAGCGCGCGGGCGCCCAAGTCGTACCCGCTCCCGGCATCGCCCAGCAGATGGCCATGCCCCCCGACACAGTGTTTTTTTCCCGCCACCCGCCCGACGACATTGCTTCCCGTGCCCGCAATGACCAGAAACCCGTCTTCCTTGCCCCAGGCGGCCGATAAGGCGGAATCGGTATCCTGCCCAACAACAATCTTTTTCACTCCCGGCCAAACGGAGCGCAGGGCCGATTCCACCGCCATGAATTCCGGCCGTCCCCGGGCCCCCGCCATGCCGGCTCCAATAGCCACCGGAGCGCAGGGAAGACCGCGGGCCACGCGAAGAAAGATTTTTCGAAGCCCTGCCCTTCCCACCAAAAGGATGTTGCCGGGCCCTTCCATGCCGTGAGCCAGCCGGCGACCACGGGAATCCAGCAAAACCCAGGAGGTTTTGGTCCCACCGGCTTCGATGCCCAAGACCGGCCCGCTTTCTTTCACGTTGCCCTGATTCACGCCACGCCCAAAATGCCCTGCCGATGATAAAGCTGCGATGGAAAAACTGGCTGACTCCCGCATTTTACTACGCGGCTATCCTCGGCATTTCCCTGATTCCACGCAGTGGTGTCGAGGAGGTTGATCGGCTGATTCCCCTGCCCAACGACAAGGTGCTTCATCTCGCCGTCTACTCCGGTTTTGGATATGCGCTGGGAGGGCTGCCTTTTCTTGGGCATGGCCGGATCGTTGCTGGGCGCACTGGATGAACAGGTCCAGCGCCTCGCCCCAGGCCGGGATGTTTCCGTGGCCGATTGGGTGGCCGACATCCTGGGAATTTCTCTCGGCCTGGCCCTGCGCCGACGCCCCCGCCGATGAGCCCCCCCCCGGCCCAACGATACGCCAAGTTGCTGGAGGAAGTCCGCCGCCACGACCACCTTTACTACGTCGAGGCCCGGCCGGAGATTTCCGATGCGGCTTATGACCGGCTTTACCGCGAGTTGCAGGATTTTGAGCAGGCCCATCCGGACTTGGCCGACGAAAATTCCCCCACCAAAAAAGTAGGGGGCATCCCGCTCGACTCCTTCCGCACAATCCGACACTCCATGCCGATGCAGAGCCTGAACAACACTTACAGCGAGGAGGAGTTGAGGGAGTTTCTCGACCGGGTCGCCAAGAATCTCCATGGGCAGTCCGCCGAGTTCGCCATTGAGCCCAAGGTGGACGGCGTTGCCGTCAGCGTTCGCTACGAACAAGGCCGCTTGGCGCAAGGACTGACGCGCGGGGACGGGGAAAAGGGCGATGACATCACCGAAAATCTCCGAACCATTCGGAATCTTCCCCTCGCCGTGGAAGGGCTTCCCAAAGTCATTGAATTTCGCGGGGAAGTTTATCTGCCCGAACCCGCCTTCGCCTCTCTGAATCGGACCAGGGAGAAGGCCGGGGAACCTCTCTTTGCCAATCCGCGCAACGCTGCGGCCGGCACACTTAAGCTTCTCGATTCCCGTGAAGTCGCCCGGCGTCCGCTTGCCGTGGTGTTTTACGGACTTGGGGAGGTGGTGGGTGCGAAAGCTGAATCGCAGGTTGATCTTCATAAACAAATCCAAAAATGGGGTCTCCCCGGCCACAAATGGTTTCGCCACGTCCAAGGAGCGGCAGGGGTGCTGACGGCGGTGCGGGATCTGGATCGGGATCGAGCCAAGTTTCCTTTCGCGACCGACGGCGCCGTCATCAAGGTCAGTCGTTTCGACCAGCAGAAGGTCTTGGGCTCAACCGACAAGGCGCCTCGCTGGGCTATCGCCTACAAATACGCGCCTGAACAAGCGGAGACCCGGCTCCATGCCGTGACATTGCAGGTCGGTCGCACCGGGGTGATCACCCCGG
>RFWS01000011.1 GCA_009921985.1 bacterium
CGCCCGGCTCGCCCCGCTGACTGGGCTGGTGCCGAAGGCAAACTCAGCGTCGTTGTTCATGCCGTCCCCGTCCGGATCCGCTGTGCCGGCAGCGTTGGGAGTGCCCTTCACCAAGCCAAACGAGGCAAGGTACTGCTCCTGCGGTGTGTCGGTGGGAGCATCCGCCAGCGATCCTTGAACCTCAAAATCCACATCCGGCGTATTGGCGGTGTCAAAAAGGTACCAACTCCCGGGATTACTCGGACTAATGGAGTTTGGCTGACCACCCCAGTTGACGATCCGGAAAGTGATCAGCTTGTCGGCCGACACATTCTGCAACGCCGCGATCCCGGACAAATTGATCGGGGAGAGGGTCTGACCATTTCCGTTGGCCGTGTAGACAAACGATGATCCGACATCCTGAAAGGCCCCGCTTCCCACCTGATACTGAAGCAGGCCATTCGTAGGCCCTGTTGTTCCTGCCGAGCGATAGTTGAATTTGGATATGTTGGTAACGGAAAGCGTCTTTCCGGCAACCGCCTGCAGGGTGAAAGTCACGTATTTACCATTGGCGATGGCGTCGGCTGAAGTGGCATCCTCCCACGTGGTTCCACCCCAAGCTCTACCCGCCCCAGTGGTGGCAGTTGCCACCCCAGAGCCACGCGTTAACCCGCCCACAATCACATTGCCGTTGCTGATCGTCGGAGCCAACGGGCTGGGGCCAAAATTGCCACTTCCGCCCACCTGATCATTCACATCCCAACCGGCCAGAGTTGTCGCTGATCCGCCCCTGCCGGCGTCATAAACCGTTCCGCTCACTGAAACAAGGTTGGTCAGAGCACCACTCACATGCTGGATATTCACGCCGGAAACCGCACCCAGAGGCGCAGAGGAGGACAGGCGGACATAAATGGTATTGGAAATCACTCCACCCACCTGGGTCAAGGTAAGCTGGTTCGTAAAGGTGCTGTTATCTTGACTGATTTGAATGGAAGAAGACGAGGCCTGCACGGTCGCATCTGTCGTCAGGTTGGTCCCCTTGACCACATAACTAGCGCTGGACGAAGCGGTACCCGTGAATCCTTTCAACCCTGTCACGCTGTTAGGCAGAAAAGTGAAGGTGGGATTCGTATTAATGATAGATCCTAGCGTCAGCACCAAGTCATCGATTCGCCAATTGGCCGTCCCGCCTGATTGCGTCGCATTGGCACTCCCGTAGCCATAAATACGGATCGTGTTGGTTCCGTTGGTGAGAACAAGGCCGACATTGTTGTTGGAAACGGCGACCCAGGTGGAGTTGGCCAACATCGTTCCTAAAGCCAGATCGCTGGCATAGTTATCTTTTGAGGACCGGACTGTGTAATTGATCGGCCCTGTTGGCGTGCTCCTGGTTCCAAACGTAATCTTTTGAATGCCATACTCCGTGAGCGTGTTTGTGTCCGGAACCAGGATGGGTACCTCAAAATAAGCACTCGTGCTGAGGTTTAAGGCGCCGGTCTGCGCTGCCACGCCCGCGTTGGTCCCACCCGAAGCCCCACCATAGCCAGAGGATGCGGAGCTATTAGTAAGCATCGCCACTGCCCCACCATTGTTGTTCCCTTGAGCCACCGGTCCAAGCGTCCAACCATTCGGAACGGCATTGGTTACGGGGCTCGCCGAGCTCAAAAAGTCCCAATACACGCCCACGGCTCCACGCACACTGGTGGTCCGGATCAGGTTGTTCGTTCCATTGGTGGCCGTGGCCACTGAAATATTTGTGCCGATCAGACCCCCAAGCGCATTGGTCGACAACCGCACGGAAATGTCGTTCGTCAATCCCCCGGTACCCTTCGCCAAGGTTAAGGAGTTGGTAAAGCTGCTCCCGTCCGCCGAAACTTCAAAGCCGGTGCCCGGGGTGATGATTACATCGTTCGTCAGATTCAGGGCCACTACGCTGAAAGATTGGCTATCCGAAGCGGTGCCCAGGGCCGCATTGAAGCCCCCCATGGTCGAGGTCAAAGTGATCGAAGGTGGCGGCACGGTCACCGTCAGGGTCTGGGTCACGTCGGGAGCCGCATTCCAGTTATCGTCCCCGGCTTGGCTGGCCGTGATCGTCGTCGTACCCACGCCGACAATCGTCACCATGCTTCCAGAAATCGAGGCCACGTTGGTGTCTGAACTGGCATAACTGACCGCCAGACCTGAGTTGGCTGTCGCCGTCAAAGCATACGGTGCGTTGGTGCTGTACTGACTGCTGTTGGTGGAAAGGCCGGTGATCGTTTGGTCACCCTTCGCGATATTGAAAGTCAGGTCCGCCGGAGTACTGTTGCCCGCCGCGTTGGAAGCCGTCACCGAGACGGTGTAGCCGCTGACCACGTTGGAGGGACTCCCCGTGATCGCTCCGCTGGTGGTGTTGAGGGACAAACCGGCGGGCAGGGTTCCCGGCGGAACAATAGCATAGCTGGTGGGAGCCGATGAGGCTGTGATGTTGGTGGAGATTGCCGCCCCCACCTTGCCGGCGATGGTCGCCGGGGTAACGGTTGGCACCACCTGAGGTGCTGCCGGCGTTCCGGAAACCGCAGTGCTAGCCACACTGTCACCGATGGAGTTCACTGCCTTCAGCGTCACGGAATAAGGTGTGCCGTTGCTCAAACCCGTGATGACCAAAGGACTGTTGGTGGAGGCGGGCGACCGCGTCACGTAGGTCGTGCCGTCAGTTGAATATTTATAATTGGAAATAGTTGAGCCCCCGTCCGAAGAAGGTGCGGTAAAGTTGACTGTGAGGTTTTGATCACCCGCCGTGATACCGGTGATCGACGGAGCACCGGGCGCAGTCGCCGCCGCTCCCAACGTGGCTGTCATCACGAAATTATCGATACCTAATCCCTGCCCATTCGTGCTTCCGCCAGAACCAGTATAGGTCCAACGCAAATAATAAGTTGCCCCAGGGGCAATACTTAGTCCCGAAATCGTCACACTTTTTGAGGTTGATAATGGAGGATTTGATATGACTGTGTTATTTGCATCTGCAGTATAGGACTGATTGCCCGACGTGACCGCAGTATCAGCTGTGGGACTAGCTCCGTGGAAAAAGGTCCAGTCAAATGCCCGGCTACCGGAGCGGTATTTTTCATAGTCCCAGTTGACAGTTAGCGCAGTGATTGTGGCGCCCGTGTTATTCTGAAATGCATAAATTAAGCTTCGTGGAGAAGAATAAGATCCCGCACTTAAAAATCCTAATGACCTGTCAGTTGCTGACGCGGTAACTCCGTTGGCAAAATTATAAGCCCCACCAGAACTGGTGCCGGTTAAAATTCCAGACCCAGAAGTGCCCGCTGCTTGGGTTGTTGCGGATGTTGAATTTGTAGAAGACCAGTCACCGGTAGGGCTAATTTTCCATCCCGAAGGCAAAGTTGCGGTGGCACTGCTACCCAAAGTATCAAAATTTTGCGTAACACCGTTTGAAGTGGTTACGGATTGCTGCGCCTGCGCCACGCCGGACATCGCGAGCGTCAGCGCGAGCGCTACGCCTCGCGCGGAAGATAGGATGCTTTTCGTAGATGGGAGTTGGCAGATGGAAGATGGGAACGTACCCATCTCCGATCTTCCATCTCCCATCTTCCCAACGACCAAATTGCTAAACAACTTCTTCATGGTTTGTTTCATGGTTGTATCTCCAGGCATCGATGCGACGAAGGCGGGGTTGGGTTGGGCAACCCTTGGTCTAGACCACATTTGGCTGTGTCTGATGGCACACTAGTAACATGCTACGGCTTGCGCATATTGCTAGGGCTTTTTCGTGACGATTTGATGGCAACTTTGGGGTATTTTTTCTACGTAAAAACCTAATTTACATGTACTTGCATTGATATAAATTGATTATTAGCAAAGCTAACTAGGCGGTTTTTCAGCCGGAGGCGGGGTTTTTAGTTTAAGTTAAAGTTTAAGTTGGGTTCCTACCCCTTTGTCCTAACCCTCAAGCCCACCTCATCCTAATCCTAATCCCCTTTTCTATATGCCATATCCAATATCCAATATCCGGTAAGCGCCCCGCTTGCCTTCACGATCACGAACCTTTCCCCCCATCCAACATTAAAAAGCTTCGGACCGAATTCCGCTCCCTTCGATAATGCTTTTCAGGGTCCCGATCGGGATCGGCTTGGAACCATGGAAAGGCACGATCACCTAGCGCCCCTCGGCATTCCGCCACTTCTGGTGGCTACCCGCTTGGTCGATTTTCTAAAACCCATGCTGGCGCAGAACCCGCGCCACTTCCTTGGCGTTGCGGACCGGAAACCGGCGGCTCACGCCGCCGAAACCGCCAAAACCTTGGCCCGGCCCGGCAACTTGATCTTGGAGGGCTTAAACCATAGCGAGAGGGCCTGGCGCGCGTTCCGCACCGCCTCCCGCTCCGTGTCCCCGGCGGAAGCACAACCGGGAATTTCAGGAAAAACCGCGGACCATCGCCCCGTTTCCAGATCCTCAGCCACCACCAAACGGAATTTCATGCCTTCAAACTATCCCCTCTCCTCCGCCCGTCAACGGTCATGGTTTTCAAGGGAAAGCGGGACATAGCCAGACCCGGTGGGGCCGACCGTCCTTGGGCTGCATGGCTTTGGCGGAGCAGGCCCCGGTCGGCCGATTGTCAATTCAGCGATTGATGAAGATCACCAGCCCTACCGAACGCCTAAAATCCAAAATTCCTTTATTTTCCTTCTCCCTGCTTTAAGCGGCCATCGCCTGCGCCCGCCGCATCTGCCATTTCGGCTTGGGCAACTCCACCTCCCGCACGGCCAACTTCACGCGATCCGGCCCGAGGACGGCCCGTAACTTTCCGATGGCGGCCAGTGTCGGCCGCAGCCGCATCTGCGACCCGGCTTCCAGCAAAACCTTTTTCCCTTCCGCCTCCACCTCCAGCCGGATGGGAACTTCGCCCGCCTGGGCGGCCACCACTTCCTTCACTTTGGCCATCGTCTCCCCCGCCAGTTGCTCCCGGGTCGGCGCAAGGTGGATGTGAGTCACCCACTTGGCCACGGCGCTGTCCAAGGTGACACATTCCGAAGTCCGTAACCGGATCCGCTCCTCCGCATCGGTGTCCACCGATCCGCCAACCACCAGCGGTGTCCCCACCTTGAGGAAAGTTCCGGACTCCCGGTACAGATCCGGAAAAATCATCACCTCCATCCGGCCCGTCTTGTCCTCGAGCATGGTCCGCGCATACGGCCGCTTGTCCTTTTGCGTGAGACGCACCTCCACGGCCGTCACCACGCCTGCCAGCCGCACCGCCGTCCCCGTCTGCATTTCCTCCGGCTCCCCCAGATTCACCGTGCGAAAGGCCCGCAGATCCGCCTCGAACTCATCGGCGGGATGACCGGTGACATAGAACCCGAGCAGCTCCTTCTCCGCCGTCAGTTTCTCCCGCTTGGGCCAATCCTCAAACCCCTCCGGAACCCGGTCCGCCCCCGGCTTGGCCTGGGGTTGCGCCACTTCTTCCAGTCCAAACAACGTGCCCTGCCCCCGCTCCTTGTCGCGCGCCACCGAGGCGGCCGACCCCAGCGCCGCGTCCAGTTTGGAGGCCAGCCAAGCCCGGTTCTTGGAAATGGAATCAAACGCGCCGCACCGGATCAGGCTTTCCAGCGCCTTCTTGTTGATCGCCTTGTACTCGACCCGCGCACAGAAATCCTCGATCGAGCGGAACGGCCCGCCGCTTTTCCGCGCCTCGATGAGCGCATCCACGCACGCCTCCCCCACGTTTTTCACCGCCCCCAGCCCGAAAAGGATCTTTCCGGGCTGAACCGTGAACCGCTTCGCGCTCGTGTTCACCTCGGGTGGCAGGATCTGAATCCCCATCCTTTGGGCCTCGGCCGTGAAGAGCGCGATCTTGTCGGTGTTGTCCAGCTCGTGGGACAGGAGGGAGGCCATGTACTCCGTCGGATGGTTCGCCTTCAGGTAGGCTGTCTGGCAGGCCACCACCGCATAGGCCGCACTGTGGCTTTTGTTGAACCCGTAGCCCGCAAATTTTTCCAACAGGTCGAAAATGCGCAACGATTGCGAACGCGGGATCTGGTTCACCTGCGCGCAGCCCTGCACGAAGGTTTCCCGCTGCTTGGCCATTTCCTCCGGCTTCTTCTTGCCCATCGCCCGGCGCAACAGGTCCGCCTGCCCGAGCGTGTATCCGGCCAGCGACCGGGCCGCCGCCATCACCTGCTCCTGGTAAATCAGCACCCCGTAGGTTTCCGCGCTGATCGTTTCCAGCAGCGGATGCTCGTAGCTGAATTGGGATTTCCCTTTTTTCCGCTTCACATACTCGTCAATCAGGTCCATCGGGCCCGGCCGATACAGGGCGATCAATGCGATCAGATCCTCGATGCCCTTGAGATCGAAAATGGCGCAGGTCCGCCGCATGCCGGGGGACTCCACCTGGAACACGCCGATGTTTTCCGCCCGGTTGAGCAGTTCGTAGGTTTTTTTGTCGTCCAACGGGATCTCTTCCGGCTCCATCTTCTTGCCGGTGGTTTCCTCGACCAGGCGCAGGCAGTCCTGGATCACCGTCAAGGTCTTCAGACCCAGAAAGTCCATCTTCAACAGCCCGATCTCCCCCACCTCGTTCATCGAGAACTGGGTCATCACGGCCCCGGTGTCGTCCCGCGTCAGCGGCAGGTAGTCCGTCAGGTCCCGGTCCGCGATCACCACGCCGGCCGCGTGGGTGCCGCTCTGCCGCACCATCCCCTCCAGTTGCAGGGCGGATTGGATCACCGGCTTCACCGCATCCTCCTCCGCCATCCGCTTCAGCTCGGGCACCTGCTTGAGTGCGTCCGCCAGCTTGGCGCCCGGCACCTTGGGGATCAGATCCGCGATGCGCGAGGTCTCCCCGAAACTCAACCCCATGACCCGGCCCACGTCCCGCACCGCCATTTTGGCCCCCATCGTGCCAAAGGTGATGATCTGCGCCACGGAGCGCTCGCCATACTTGTTCCGGACGTAGGAAATCACCTCTTCCCGCCGGTCCGGGCAGAAATCCATGTCGATATCCGGCGGGGAGATCCGCTCCGGGTTGAGAAACCGCTCAAAGAGCAGGCCGTAACGGAGGGGGCAGAGGTCGGTGATTCCCAGCACGTAGGAGACCAGGCTGCCCGCCGCGCTGCCGCGGCCCGGCCCCACCGGAATCCCCTGCCGCTTCGCGTGGTCGATAAAGTCCCAGACGATCAGGAAATAACTGACGAAGCCGGTCTTCTCAATGACCCCCATTTCAAACTCCAGCCGCTCCCGCAATTCCTTGTCCGTGCCCGCCCGCTCCCCGTAACGCCGGCGCAACCCTTCCTGGCACAATTTCCGGAAATACTGTTCCCGCGTCATCCCCGCCGGCACCGGAAACGCGGGGAATTTGTTGCCCCCGAGGTCCAGCTGCAGGTCGCACCGTTCCGCCAGGATCGACGTGGTTTCCAGCGCATCCGGAAATCCGTCAAAAAGCATTTCCATCTCTTCGGCCGACTTCAGGTAAAACTCCGGCCCGTAGGACTTCATCTTCCGTTCCGGATCGTTGATCCGGCTGTTCGTGGAGATGCAGACCAAAATCTCCTGGGTGATCGCGTTTTCCTTGCGGACGTAGTGGACGTCGTTGGCCGCCACCAGCGGGGTTTTCGTTGCCTTGCCCAACTGGCGGTAAAAATTTCTTACCTTCTCCTCCTCGGGCAGGCCGTGGTTGTGGATTTCGAGGAAAAAGTTCTCCGGGCCAAGGATCTCCCGGTACTCGCCGAGGATCCTTTTGGCATCCGCCTCCCGCCCCTCCAGAAAGGCCGCCGCCACCTCCCCCTTCAGGCAGGCGCTGGTTCCGATCAACCCGGCCGAGTGTTGGGCCAGAAGCTTGTGATCGATCCTCGGCTTGTAATACACGCTCTCCAGATGGGCCGCCGTCACCAAACGGATCAGGTTGCGGTAGCCCTCCAGATTCCGGGCCAACAGGAGAAAATGGTAATTTGCGTCCTTCCCGCCGGCGGTGGATTTTTTTTCGAACCGGTCCCCGGGAGCCATGTACACCTCGCACCCGACGATCGGTTTCACTCCCTCCTTCCTTGCCGCCTGGTAAAACTCAATCGCCCCGTAGAGATTCCCGTGATCGGTCAGGGCGATGGCCGGTTGGTCCAATTCCTTCGCCCGGGCCACCAGATCCGGCACCCGGCACGCCCCGTCCAGCAGGGAGTACTCCGAATGACAGTGCAAATGGACAAATGGCTTGGCCACAGGAGGATCAATTTGATCCCAGAAACAGGCTTCGCCAGCCAAAACCCTTTTTTGTCCCCTTTCCTTGGCAAAAATCCCCAAAAACTCATCCCGCCCCTGGTGGGAACGTACGCCACTCCTCTTTCCTTCCATCGAATCTTCCCCCAAAAAGACCCTTCCCCGCCTCCGCCTTTTTCGATAGGATTTTGCTTCATGGTTGAAATCCGGCTCAAGCGCGGTGAATCGGTCGACAAGGCCCTTCGTCGCCTCAAAAAGAAGCTCGATCGCGAGGGCATCCTCCGCGATGTGCGGGCCCGCCGTTCCTATGAAAAACCCAGCGTGAAGCGCCGGCGGAAGATGAAAGAGCCCAAAATCAACTTTTACGGCAATTTCTCCCTCTAAAGCCAGCTCCCCGCGGGCGGTAAAATCCGACCCGTTTTCCCCTTCTCTCGTCGATCCTCTCCTGCCGCCGGATCACCCGTTCCGTGGCAGGATCCATATCCTGTCTTCGGCCAGTTCCACCCAGGACCTCGCCCGCAAATCCCGCGAAATTCCTTCCGTCTGGGCCGCGGAAATTCAAACCACCGGGCGGGGCCGGCAGGGGCACCGGTGGGCATCCGATCACCCCCTTGGCCTCTGGTGCTCCGTCCTGCTGGAACCGACCGCACCCCTGCTCCCTCTCCTTGCCTTGGCCGGCTCCCTCGCGGCGGCTGACGCCGTGCGTGGCCTGACCGGACTCGAGCCCCTTTTGAAATGGCCCAATGATCTCCTGGTCAAAAATCGGAAGCTCGCAGGTCTCCTCGTGGAAACTGTCGCCCGCCCGGGCCATCTGCCCCTGGCCATCCTCGGGCTCGGCTTGAATCTTGCCCAGCAAGCCGCCGACTTCCCCCGCGAACTTCGGCCCACGGCTGTCTCCCTGCGCCAGGCGGCCGGACGGACGATTCCGCGGGCCCAGATGCTGGCGGCCTTTCTCGACGCTCTCAGCAACCGCCTCACCCAAAGCCCCGGCGAAATCATCGGGGATTTTTCTCTTCATTGGGGCCAGCAGGGGCGAACCATCCGGATTCGCTCCGGCGAACAGGAGTTTGCCGGCAGGGCCGAGCAGGTGGACGAGTCCGGACATCTTTGCCTCCGCCTGCCCGATGGATCCACCAGAAGCTTCGCCTCCGGCGAGACCGATTTTCCCGCGTGAACCCGGCCGCGCTTTGGGCAAAATTCATTCTCGGATGAATCCAAACCGGATCGATCGGCTTTTTGCCGGCCTTGGCACAAAAAAACGCAAGGCCTTGATCGCGTATCTGGTCGCGGGGGATCCCGATCTGGAGTCCACCGCCCGGCTCGTTCCCGCCTTGGCCGAGGCGGGTGCCGATTTGGTGGAATTGGGCGTCCCCTTTTCCGATCCTTTGGCCGACGGTGTCGTCAACCAACTGGGCTGCCAGCGGGCCCTCGACTCCGGCACCACCTTGCCCAAAGTTCTGGAACTGGTCGCCCGTCTGCGCCGGGAGAAATGTGACATCCCGTTGGTTCTTTTCACCTACTACAACCCCGTCTTTGCCTATGGCCGGGAGAAGTTTGAACAGGATGCCGCCCGGGCCGGGGCCGACGGCTTGTTGCTGCTCGACCTTCCCCCGGAAGAGGCTGACCGCGATCTGCCGCCGTCGGATCACCTCCGCCGGATTGTTCTGGTTGCCCCGACCACGCCGGAAAGTCGGCTGAAGGCGATCACCCGCCACGCCTCCGGTTTTGTTTACTACGTTTCCCGGGAAGGGGTCACGGGCATGCAAAAAAGTCTGCCCAGCACCCTTTCCGAGCGTGTGTCTCTCCTCAAAAAAACCACGCCGCTGCCTGTCTGTGTCGGGTTCGGCATTTCCAATCCGGAGCAGGCGGGCCAGGTGGCGCGGCTGGCCGATGGGGTGGTCGTGGGCAGCGCGATTGTGGACCGGATCGGCAAGCTCGGCCGCAGCCCGAACCTTGCCTCGGAAGTGGGTTCCTTTCTCCGGCCCATCGCCCAAGCGGTCCACGCCGCGTGAGTCGGGCGCTGGGCATCGACTTCGGCACCCGCCGGATCGGCCTCGCCCTTTCCGACCCCACCGGCATCCTCGCCTCCCCCCTGCCTTTTTTGGAAAACACCGGCATACAACAGGTTGTCTCCAAACTAAAGGAAATGGTGGAAAGCCAGGGCATTGAAACGATTGTGGTGGGTCTTCCACGCAACATGGATGGAACCTACGGACCGGCGGTAGAAAGGGTCCGCTCTTTTATCGCGCAAATTCAATCCGAAATTTCCGCCAAAATTGTCACCCAGGATGAACGCCTGACCACTTCCCAAGCCTCCCGCGATCTGGCAGGAATGGGCTTAAGCCAGAAAGAGTTGCGAAAGAAGGTGGATAGCTCTTCTGCCACGTTGATTCTTCAACAATTCCTTGACCGCACTCAGCCGAATCCCTAGTCAGAACCGATGCACCTCGGAGGCAAGTTAGCAAGGCTCGTTCGTGTTTCGGCTTTTCCGGGGATTCTATTCACCGGTTTGTTCACATTTTCCACCCTTTCCCAGGCCGGAGACGGGGATCTCTCGGTTCAGGACGGGGGCTCCAAACTTTCGGTTGCGCAGAATACCGCATCCACATCTGCGGACCCCTCCGATCTGGCCTCTTATATTTTTGTGGAGGATCGCATCACCCTCGAATTCATGACCGGGGCGATGTTTTCCCCTTGCGGCCTCGGTCCGGTGGTACCTGTCTACAATTACCAGCAAAACAACGTGCGTCTCGGTTGGATGCTCGATTCTCCCGATTCTTGGGGCCCCCAAGCCGGCCTGAACGACCCCCTCCGCGGAAACTTTGAGGCGATCCTGGAAGCCACCGGTTCTTATGTCTGGTACAGCTTCGGCACTTACATGGCCGGAATCACCGGCTTGGTCCGCTACAATTTCGTTCAGCCCAACTGGGTCGTCGTTCCCTACATCCAAGGGGGCGCCGGCATCATCTATACCAACGCGCGGAATTGGTCGAATCAGGATGCGATCGGCGGCAACTGGGAATTCACCCCGCAATTCGCCGGCGGCCTCAAGTTCCTCTTGGACAAAAACTGGACCTTTAATATCGAAGGCGCCTTCCAGCATATTTCCAATGCCAACACCTCCGCCCGCAATGAGGGCGTCAACGCCTACGGAGGTTTTGTCGGCTTCACCTACCTCTTCGATAAAACCTGGTCGGACTGATTCGACCGTTTCTTCTTCGCCCGCCATGAGGTAGGGCGGGCTTTGCGACCCAGCTGTCTCCCCATCGCGGCGCCATTCTCTCCGGCATTCTTTTGTGAAACTTCAAACCTTCAAACTCACCCTCGCCTACCGGGGGGAGGATTTCTACGGCTGGCAACGCCAGGATCCCCATCCGACCGTCCAGCTAGCCCTCGAGGACGCTCTCCGGAAAATTTACGGCGGGTCCTTTCCCGTGGCCGGATCCGGACGGACCGACCGCGGAGTCCACGCCCTCGGCCAGACCGCCTCGGCCCAACTCCCCCCCATCCACCAACCGGCGGTTCTCCTCCGTGCCTTGAATTTTCATCTCCCGCCCGGGGTCCGGGTGTTATCCGTGAAAAAGGAAAAACCGAAATTCCACGCCCGCTTTTCCGCCCGGGGCAAAACCTACCTCTACCGGATCGTGAATTCCCCTTGGCTTCACCCGTTGGAAATCGGCCGGGCCTGGCATGTGCCCAGGCCCCTCCATCTCCCGGCCGTGCGACGGGCCGCCCGGCTGTTCGTGGGGAAACACGATTTCGCCTCCTTCACCTCCAACCCCGGCTACGAGCGCGAATCCACCGTCCGCCGGCTTCGATCGATCCGCATCAAACGAAAACCAGGAAATATCCTGGAGCTGAGTTTTGACGGCGATGGCTTTCTCTATCGGATGGTCCGCAACCTCGTGGGAGCCCTGGTCAAGGTCGGCCACAACCGTCTTTCCGTGGCGGACCTGAAAAAAATCCTCTCGGCCCGCTCCCGCGCCGGGGCACCTCCCACCGCCCCCGCCGAGGGCCTCTACCTGTTCCAAGTTCGGTATTGATGCCGGCCGCCTTACGTGGACGTGATGCGTTCACGCTCACGGCCAACGGGGATCGTGCCCACCCGCTTGCGGAAATTCCCGATCTCCTCATTGATCTGTTTCCATTTTCCTGCATCGAACTTCTCCGCCGGATCCCTCAGCTTCCGGCAAAACGCGGCCACCTTCTCCACCGCCGGGCGCCACTCCTTTTCCGGCATCTCCCCCAAGGCGTCCCGGGCGATCTCCACGCAGGCGGGATTGTGGCAGATCAGCAGGATTTCCTCTCCGGCCCGCACCGCCCGGCGGGTGGCCTCGGCGCTGCCGTAACGGTTGGCAATCGCCCCCATTTCCAGATCGTCCGTCATCACCAAACCCCGGTAGCCCATCTTGTCCCGCAATAGGCCGGTCACGATGTCCCGGTTCAGGCTGGCCGGGCCTGAATCTTTGCCCCACGCCGGAAACTGCGCATGGCCCACCATCATCGCCTCACATTCGCTCCCCACCTCGCGGAACACCGCCAACTCCTCCGCCTCGATTTTTTCCCGCGTTCGGTCAACCAGGGGAAGATCCCCATGCGGATCCAATCCGCAAAAGGTATAGCCGGGGAAATGTTTCCCCGTTCCCCCGACTCCCTCCTGCTGCAGGCCCCGCAAATAAGCCCTCGCCCGGGGAATCACCTCGGCCGGACTCGCCCCGTAACATCGCCCCGCCAGGGAATTATCCACCCCCTGCCGCTCCGGTGGGGAAAAATCCAACACCGGCGCCAGGTTCAGATTCAGCCCCACCGCCTGCATCACCCGCCCCGTCAAGCGACCATGCTCCGCAAACCACTCGACCTTGCCGGCTTGGGCCAGATCTTCTCCGCTGGGCGGCCTCTCGCCCATCACCGCCAGACGGCTCACCCGTCCCCCCTCCTGGTCCACCGTGAGTATCACCGGGTGGCCGGCCAACTCCCGACACTCCCGCACCAGGGCATGAAACTGCCCTGCCTCCCCCATGTTCCGGGTGAAATAAATAAATCCCCCCGGCCGAATCCGCCGGATCAAATTCCGGAGCCCGTCGTTCAGCTCCGGTCCGGGCACTCCCATCACGATCAACCGTCCGGCCGGGTGGGCATCCATTCCCTTTGGCATAAGGAATTTTCCCTCTTTTCGCACGCGAAAACGACCGGGCTCGGGCCACCTGATCCCTCAAATTTCATGCTTACTTAAAGCTGAACTTAAACTTAAGCTTCCGGGCGTGCCTGCCTTTCAAATCATCTTCTCCCCCGCCAGCTCGGCGGAGATCAGCCAGCTCCCCACCCCCCTGCAGATCGAGGTGTTGCGCGAGTTTGACGTGCTGACTTCCGATTTTCTCACCCGTCATCCCGACCGATTTGGCACGGTGCGCCGCCCCGATCGCACCCTCTATCGCTACCGGGCGGGCGATTACCGCATCTACTTTGAACAGAAAAACACCGGCTTGATCATCCATCGGGTGCTTCACAAAAATTCCCTCAAGGATTTTGCTTTCCGCTCCCAGTTGCCCGGATCGGAGGACGAGGAACTGGCCGGCAATCCGAAATTCTGGGACCTGATCGATTCCCATCGGTTCACCGCGAAAACGGAGTAATCCCATGCGCCGCGCTCTTCTCCTGGTTGCCCTGCTTTCCCCGTGGCTGGCGGGGTGCCAATCTGGTCCCAGGATGTCCAACCTGGTTGCCTTCTATACGGATTTTGGAATCAACGATCCGTACGTCGGCCAGTTGAAGGGGGCGGTCAAAACCGTCCACCCGTCCGCCGAGCTTCTTGATCTCTCTCCGCCGAGCTTCTTGATCTCTCCCACGACAGTTCGGCCTTCGACGTTTCGGCGGCCTCCTATCTCCTCGCCAAATCGGCCCGCACCCTGCCGGCCGGCACCGTGGTGGTTGCCATCGTGGATCCGGGCGTGGGCTCGGAACGGGCCGCCTTGGCCGTCCGTACAGGCACCGGCCGTGTTTATGTGGCCCCGGACAACGGCCTGCTGACCGAGGTGCTCGCCCGCGAAGGCCTCACCGAGGCCCGACTGATTCAAAACAAGGACCTTTTCTTGCCGGGAGAGGCCTCCTCCACGTTTCATGGGCGCGACATCTTTGCCCCCGTCGCCGCTCATCTCGCGGCAGGAACTTCCTTGGACGCGGTCGGCCCCAAGGCGGAAAAGATCCTCCGGCTGCCCCGCAACACCGCCACGGTCATGCCCAACCTCGCCAAAGGCCTGGTTCTTTTTGTCGATCATTATGGCAACATCCTCACGAACATTCCGGGATCCGAACTGGCGAAGCTCAAAACCGGACAACTCCTCAACCTCACCATCAAGGGGAAGCCGGTCCCCGTCCCCTTTTTGCGGACCTATGCCGAGGCCCCTGACGACCGCCCCTTCGCCCTGGTCAACAGCGACGGGGAATTCGAGATCGCCGTGGCCAAGGGAAACGCCGCCAAAAAGCTCGGCATCGCTCCCGGCGATCCGGTCGTCTTGAAATTTTGACGGTTTTTCCTTTAATTTTTAAGCCAAGCCGCGACGCATCGTCCGGACCTGCTTAATCCCAATCGGCAGAGGCGTTACTTTTTCAATCGGCTGCTTTTGGCCTGCAAAAGCTCCTTCGCCAGCATCCGTGCCGCCTTTCCGTCCCCCCCCAACATTCTCGTCAGCTCCCTTTCCCGTTCCTCCCCCTTCAGCCTCTCCAGCTCCGCAAAGGTCCTCCCTTTTTCCACCCGCTTGGCCACCGCGAAATGCTCATCCGCCGCCGCCGCTGATGGCTTCGGCCCAACCCGCGCAACCGCTCGGCCACGGCCACGGCGGTTTCACCCCCGACGTTGGCATCCACCTCGTCAAAAATCAGGATCGGCACCGCATCCCGCTCAGCCAAAACGCTCTTCAGGGCCAGCATGACACGCGCCATCTCCCCGCTGGAGGCGATGCTCCGCAGGGGACGCGGGGCTTCGCCCGGATTCGGGGCAAACAGCAGTTCCACCGTTTCCGCGCCCTCGGGTCCCGGTTCTTCCGTGCGAATTTGGGCCTCCAGCCGGCTCTGGACGAAGCCCAGGCCGCGAAGCTGTCCGGTCACCTCCTTCGCAAAACGCGGTGCCGCCTGTTTCCTGCCTTCCGTAAGCTTGCCACACGCCTGGTGAAGTTTTTTTCCGGCGGCCTCCACCTCCCGGACCAGGGTCGCCTCCGTCCCCTTGGCATCGGCCAATTCACTCTGCCTTCGCCGGAGCTCCTCCAGTCTTTTCAGCGCCGATTCCACGCTCCCTCCGTATTTTTTTTTCAGTCCCAACACCAAATCCAGCCTCCGTTCCAGCTCCGCGAGGCGCTCCGCATCCAGTCCCACCTGCTCGGCTCGCCGTTCGGCCTCGCGCGCCAGATCCCGCAGGCTTTCGACCACTCCCTCGTTTTTCGACCGCATTTCCGCGGCCGCCCCGTCCAACCGTTCCCACTCCCCCAAGGCACGCTGCACCTTCGCCAGAAAACCGAGTGCGTTCTCCTCGCCGGTTTCCAACAGGGCGTTGACCTCCGCCGCCAGTTCCACAATCCGCTTGCCGTGCCCGGACGCCGCATGGTCCCGCTCCAGCTCCTCGTCCTCCCCCGGCCGCAACTGCGCCTGCTCCAGCTCCCTCACCTGATGATCGATCAGCTCCTGGGTCGCCCCATCCACCCCCGCCATGCGCTGCCGGAAATCCGCCAACTTGCCCTCAGCCTCCCGTTTCTGACGGAAAGCCGACCGCACCGCTTCCACCTCCTTGACCAGACCCCCGAAGCCGTCCAAGGCCGCCCGTTGGGCCGAGGTCGAAAGCAGCGTCTGGTGATCATGAGGGCCATGGAGATCGACCAGGCGATCTCCCAGTTCTTTCAAAACCCCAAGGGTGACCGCGGATCCGTTCAGAAACTGCCTTCCCGTCCCCGTGGCGCTGATCTGCCGCTTGATCACCAACGTCCCGTCCCGATCCACCTCCACCCCTTTCTCCTCCAGCCACGACTGAAACTCCTCGGCTCCGCCCAGCTCCCCCTCCACCAGGCAGCCTTCGGCCCCCGTCCGCACCAGGCTTTTGTCCGCCCGCTCCCCGAGCAGAAGAAGAAAGGCATCGATCAGGATCGACTTGCCGGCCCCCGTCTCCCCCGTCAGCACGTTGAAACCCTCCCCCAACTCCCAGACCACCTCCTCGACCACCGCCAGGTTTTTGATCCGTAACCGCCTCAGCATCCCCGCAAAATAGAGCGGCGCGGGAAGATAGTAGATAGGGAATTTTTCCGGTTTCCGCTTTCCGCTTTTTCAATCCTCCCCCACGCTAACAGGCTCTATGCGGCTCACCCTGCTCGGTACCGGCACATCCCAAGGCGTCCCCATGCTGGCCTGCTCCTGCCGGGTCTGTACCTCGCCCGATCCCCGGGACCGCCGCTTCCGCTCCTCCGCCTGGCTGCAGGATGAAAATCTCAGTGTCGTCATCGACACATCGCCCGATTTTCGTTCCCAGGCCCTCCGCGCCGGCATCCCGCGGCTCGATGCCGCCCTCTACACCCACAGCCATGCCGATCACATCGCCGGCTTCGACGACCTCCGCACCTACTCGGTCAAAAACGGCAACCGCATTCCCATCTATGCCGATCCCTACACCCTTTCCCGCCTCCACAAGGCTTTTGATTACGCCTTCGACATCAACCACCGCAACTCCGCCTACGTCTGCCCGGAACCCCACCGGATCGAGGGACCGTTTCAACTCGGGGCCGTCACGTTTGTCCCCTTGCCGGTTCCCCACGGCGCCATCACCACCACCGGGTTCCGGCTCGACCGCGATGGCCGTCCGCGGGCCGCCTACCTGCCCGACTGCTCGGCCGTCCCCGCCCCCATCCGCGAACTCCTCCGCGACATTCCCATCCTGGTCATCGACGGGCTCCGGGATGAGCCCCACCCCACCCACCTGACCATCGCCGAGGCCATCGCGGTGGCCAACGATGTCCGGGCCCGGCAGACTTGGCTGACCCACCTGACCCACCTGACCCTGCACGCGGAACGGGAGGCCTCCCTCCCCGCGGGCGTTCGGTTGGCTTACGACGGTCTTCAGCTCGATCTCTAAACCTTCTCTCGGCCCCTCTTTTCCCTACTCTGGTTGGATGCGTGCGTGGATCGGTTTTGGGTCCGGAATCCTGTGGGCCGTGGCTTCACTTGCCCACGCAGCCGATCCGGCCCCTTCCAATCTTCCGGATCTGGCCGGTCATACCTTGGTCGTTTTCAACAAGGCGGATCCGGACTCCCCTTCGCTCGCGGAAACGTACGCGAAGGCCCGCTCCATTCCGGCGGACCGGGTCATCGGCCTTGACTGCGCCCTGAAGGAAGAGATCACCCGGGCTGAGTTTGAGGCCACCATCCGCAAGCCGCTCGAGGAGCTTTTTCAAAGCCGCGGCTGGATGAAGCGGCAGGAAAACTTTTTGCCCAACCCCGTTCTGGGCCTGGAAGGAAACGTTCCGGTCCAGCAATCCAAGGAAAACCCCATCTGGGTCATGGTGCTGATGCGCGGCATGCCCCTGAAGATCGCCGAGGATCCGACCGTCTTGGCCCCCGAAAACCTCATGGGCCAACTCCGCCCCAACGCCGCCTCGGTCGATTCGGAGCTCGCCCTCCTTCCCATCCAAGGCCTCCCGGTTTACGGCCTGATCGCCAATCCCTACTTTGCGGACAAGCGCATCCGCCCCTTCACCTCCTTTTTCGCCAACTACCTCATCATGGTCACGCGGCTCGATGGCCCGTCACCGGGAATCGTCCGCCGCATGATTCAGGACGCCGTGGAGGTGGAAAAAACCGAACTCACCGGTCGGGCCTTTTTCGACCTCCGCTCCATCGAGAAAAAAGACGACCCCTACCGCCTGGGCGATGAATGGATCGAGCGGGCGGCCCTTCTTTTTCAGGCCCGCGGTTTTGAAGTTGAAGTCGATCGCCGGGCCGAAGTCGCCCCCAAGTACGCCCCGTGGGACCAGATCGCCTTCTACGCCGGGTGGTACACGCAGGATTTCCAAGGGCCCTTTGAACTGCCCACCGCCCGTTTTCGTCGTGGTGCCATCGCCTATCACATCCACTCATTCAGTGCGGAAACCGTCCGCTCGGAAACCAGGAACTGGGTCGGTCCCCTGCTTTCCCACGGGGCCACCGCCACCATGGGCGCGGTCTACGAGCCCTACCTCCGTTTCACCCCGGATATCAGCCTGTTCGTCAGCGGTCTGCTTTCCGGCCTTTCCTTTGCCGAGGCGGCTTACCAGTCCCAGTTGGCCCTCTCCTGGATGGTCACCTTTGTCGGCGATCCTCTTTACCGCCCCTTTCCCCGTAATTTTTACGAAAATCTGGACGCCGCCCAGACCTCCAACTCCCCCGACCTTCCCTGGTTCCGTCTGCGGAAGGCGCGCCTCCTCGCCAACGCCGGCTCCCTTTCGGAAACCAAAATGGCGGTCGCCAAGCTCGTCGAGGATTTCCCCAAGAACGAAATTATTTTGGAAGGGGGTGCGGACATCGACAAGGACCTGAACGAGAAAAAGGATGCGATCCAGCTCTATGAACAGGCGCTCGACCTGATCGGGGACAAGGAGCCGCGGGACCGCCTTCGCTTGCTCATGAAGCTGGCCGATCTGAATCGGCGCGATGACAAGGCCAAGGAGGCGCTGAAACTGTACGAAAAGATCATGCAGGAATTTCCCGAAGCCGCCCAATCCCTCGGCCTCGGGGACCGTGCGATCGCCTTTGCCTCCGGGGAGAGCCTCGAGCTCCCCGCCGCCTTGGCGAAGTACAAGGAAAAGGTCGAGGAGGCCCAGATCGCCGCGGCCGTGGCCAAAGCCGCTGCGCAACCTCCCGCTCAAACCAAA
>RFWS01000101.1 GCA_009921985.1 bacterium
TCCTCTCCATCGGCCAGCTCTACTACAACCTCCGGCAGCCCATGCCGAAGCTGGAGAAGGTCGTGCATCCGGCGGACCTGGTGAAGCGGGGCCGCTGGAAGGGCGGCATGTGGGGGCGGCGATGAGCGGGGCGGTACCGGCGTCGGCCCGGGAGACGCTCGAGAACATGCTTGGGCACCTGGGCTTTGCCTTCACGCTGGAGGAGGAGAAACGGGGCGAGGATCAGGTCCTACATGTGCGGATGCAGAACCCGACGCGGCTGATCGGGCGGGAAGGGGAGGTGCTGGACGATCTGCAGTTTTTGCTGAACCGGATGCTGGCGCGGGGCGAGGAGCCGCCCCCGCGGGTGATTGTGGATGTGGAGAACTTCCGGCGGGAGCAGGAGGCGGCGTTGCTGGACGAGATCAAGGAGTTCGTGGAGCGCGCCCGCGCCGGCGAAACGGTGGAACTGCCCCCGATGAATGCGTATGAGAGGCGGATCATCCACCAGGCCTTCAAGGATGATCCGAAGGTGGAGACGGTCAGTCCCGAGGGACCCGCCCGGTTGAAGCGGATCCGGGTCCGTCCGCGGCGCCCGGCCAAATCCTGAACGATCCGTTTTCTCCCTCCCGCGGGCCCGATTTGCCCGCCGGCGTTTTCGCCAAGCTCGTGGCCACGACTTCATGGGTTCTGGTCTTTGGCCTCGTTTTTCTGACCACCCTGTATTTTGGGGGGGCGAGGAATGCGGCGGCGGGACCGTCGTACCTGATCGGGGCCGGGCTTTGGTTGCTGTTGGGCCTGCAAGCGGTCGCCGGGATCGTCCAGAAAAAGAGATCCGCGGATCTGGTCGATCTGCCGGTGTTTCTTTTTCTCGGCTACGCCGCGTGGGCCACGTGGGGATATGCGCCGGATGAGTACCATGCGCGGCTGGAGTGGTTGTGGGCGTCGGTGTACGGGGCGGTGTTCCTGACGGCGCGGCATCAGTTGCCGGGCAGGAGGATGGTGCCGTGGCTGCTGGGAACCTTCCTCCTGGCGGTTCTGATCAGCGTGGGGTACGGCTTCGCCCATTTCCGGGTGTTTGAATACAAGATTGGTCCCGTGGCTGTTTTCGGGTGGCCGGAGGATCTGCGGGTGGCCGGCTATGCGGAGCGGATGTCGGGCACCTTTGGTTGCCCGAACAATTTCGGAAACTACACCGTGCAGGCCGGTTTGGCGGCGATGACCCTGTTGACGTGGCCCGGGATGTTCTGGCCGGTGCGGGTGGCGGCAGGGTGGGCCGCCCTGGCCTTGGCTTCGGCCACCTTTTTTTCCATTTCCCGGGGCAGCTACGTCTCGTTCGTGGCGGCGAATTCGGTCTGGCTCCTCCGGTGGTTGCGGCGCGGACCTCTCAACTGGCTGGGCCGGATCGTGGTGTTGGGTTTGGCGGTGGGATTCCTGTGGGCCGGATACCGTTTGGCCGCGGCGGATCCGGTGGTGGCCGATCGCTGGTTTCAGGCCTTGGGCCGGGGGGAAGGAGTCGAAAGGATTTTCAGGGGAGACGGGAATTTTCGTCTCCAACTGGCAATGGACGGGATCAAAATCTGGCGCAAATCGCCGGTTTTTGGCACGGGCCCTGCCAGTTTTGATTTGGAACATCCGCGGGTGGCGGCGATCGATTACCAGACCCGGGCCAACTGGACCCACAACGACTACGTCAACACCCTGAGTGATTATGGGCTGGTGGGTTTTGCCTTGGTGGCACTTTTTTGGCTTGGGGTGATGGCGGTTTTTTTTAAACGGGCCCGTCGCCGCCAGAGCGGCCCCAAAACGGACGCCCTGATCGGGATGGGGTGGGGGATTTGCGCCGCGATGCTGGTCCACGCCTTCGTCGATTTCAACTTTCACATCCCGGCCACGGCCATCTCCTGTTTTTTTCTTTTGGGTTTGGCCACCTCGACCTCGTGGAGCGAGCGCTCGTGGCGTTGGGCGGTGCCTGCCAATGCGGTTTTTCTGGTGATGGCCTTGGGAGTGGCGGGATTGGCAGGATGGACGGGGTGGCGGACCTGGGCGGCCTGGCAAAGCCTGCCATTGAAACCTGAGGATGTGGCGAAGCTGTCTGCATCCGAGTTGGCGGAACGGGGGGAGCGGGCCAACCGTTGGGATCCGCGGTCGCCGGCCGTGGCGGCACTGTTAGGGGATGCCTATCGGTTGAAGCTGATCGAGGCGCAGTTTGGATCCGGGAAAGGGAAAGTTTCGGCGGAGGAAATGGGGCGCTTGGGGGAGAGGTCGATCTTTTGGTATGCGGAGGGGGAGAAACGAAGTCCCAAGGATGACACTCTCTACCTCCGGCGGGCCACGGTGCTGGACCTCCAGGGGAAATTCGGGGAGGCGGAAATTCTCTATCTCCAGGGCCTGCGGATGCGGCCTTTTGCGAAGTACCCGAATCTGACCTACGGGAATCATCTGGCCCGGAAAGGGGATTATGAGGGAGCCAGGAAAGCTTTTGAGAAGGTGCTCTCCCTGGAAAAAGGAAGCGATATCCATGATCCCGAGACCTTTGCCGAGGCCCAAAAGATGTTGGATTGGGTGAAAGAGCGGATTGCGGGCGGGGCGGGAAAAGGGCAACCTGCGAGGTTCAATCCAAGGGAAGATTAAAAAATCGATGAAAAAAGAGACGACTTTGATTTTGGTGAAACCCGATGCGGTGGCCGAAGGGCTGACGGGGGAAGTGTTGCGGAGGTTTGAAAAGGAGGACCTCCGAATCCTGAACTGCCGGATGCTTCGGCTCACCCCGGCTTTGTTGAAAGAGCACTACGCCCATTTGGCCCATCTGCCTTTCTTTCCGGAGATCGAGAAGTTCATGGCCTCCGGACCGGTGGTGGCCGTGGCTCTGCAGGGGCCGAAAGCGATCGAGAGGGTTCGGGAGCTACTGGGTCCGACTGACAGCACCAAGGCTCCCAAGGGCACCATCCGGGGGGATCTTGGGAAGGATAAGATGCATAACGTGGTCCATGCCTCGGACAGTCCCGAGAACGCCAAGGCGGAGCTGAAGAGGTTTTTTGGGACGGAAGAGCCCAAAGTTTAGGTTTTGGTGGGGCGGGCTCTCCGTAGCCCGCCTCGGTTTTGGTTCAAACCCCCAGGCCTCAAGGAGCCGGCCAAGCGACTGACCGCCCTACCAACGGCAAAAATCCACATCATATTGTTAATAAGTACTTAACACATATTTTAACGAGTATATGGCGGCTGGATTTGGGTCTTATTTCTAATCATAAAACATTGATTATAAACATTTTAAAACAAAAAGCGCAGGCTTTGGCGGCCTGCGCTTCTTGCCGAACACCCTCGGAGACGTTCGAGCTTGAATTGGCATAGACAGACAACCCTCAAAAATGTTCAAAAAAAATGTTGACGGGGTCGGAGGATTCCGTACGATTTCCCAGTTCACAGAGAGCTTTGGCTAACAATCACGGCTTTCTGGGAGCAAAAACAAACACAATGAAAAAGATCACAGCGATCCTCGGCGTGCTCGCGGCCGTGGCCTCCCTGTCCCTCGCGGACAGCGGTCCGGAAGCTTCCGCCAAGGACACCAAAAAGATGGTCCAAAATAACTTCGTTGAGACCGCCCAGAAGGGCATCAAGCTCAGCGGATACGTCGACGCCGGCTATAGCTACAACTTTGCCGGTTCCGGCAGCGTGCTGCCTGCTGGCCAAACTTCAGGCGGCGTTACAGGCGCTCCTGGCACGGTGAATAGCCGCTTCGGTAGCGACACCGCCAGCCAAGGCGACTTCAACCTCTACGCGGTCAAGCTGGCCCTCGAAAAGGCCCTGACCTCGGAGAACAAGGCCCAGGCTGGGTTCCGCACCGATGTGATGATCGGTGAAGACGCTCAGTACTTCAACAACCGTGACAGCCAAGGCAATGGCGGCGTTTCGAATTATGAACAAAATTCGAGCTCCCTGTTCCTGGAGCAGGCCTACGTTTCCATCCGTGCCCCCGTGGGCAATGGTTGGGACTTCAAGGTGGGTAAGTTCGTTTCGATCCTCGGCTA
>RFWS01000102.1 GCA_009921985.1 bacterium
CTCCCGGAGGACATGGCTGATATTTGGAAGCTTGGTATGGGCGACTGTCCCCAATCGCCCGATGGGCAAGTTAAGGGGTGATAATCGCATGTTCCATCGGATGACCAAGGCGTTCAGCCCTACCCGACCTTGTTTCTCCTAGCCCCACGGGTACCTAAACGTAAACACAAACGATCATATGCCCTCCCCTGTCTACAGACTCCCGCCTTACAAGGTCGACAAAGTCATGCTAGCCACGGCCGAGACGATCGACTGGGGCTTGAAAATCCTCAACGTCCCGCCCCTTTGGCTCGAAACCAAAGGCGAGGGCATCAAGGTGGCCATCTTGGATACCGGCATCGCCCTGGAGCATCCCGACCTCAAGCCCGCCTTACTGGAGGCCCGTGACTTCACCCGCAGCCCCTCCGGCCCCAACGATGTCCAAGGTCACGGCACCCACGTGGCCGGCATTGTCGCCGCCCGCCGAAACGCCCACGGCATCGTCGGCGTCGCCCCCATGGCCAAAATCATTGCCGCCAAGGTTCTCAACGACGAGGGCTCGGGTTCCAGCAACGACATTGTGACCGGGATTCGCTGGGCCACGGAGGCAGGGGCCGACATCCTCTCCCTCAGCCTCGGTTCCCCCGCCCCGGACGAGGAAATCCATCTGGCTCTGGTCTCATCCATCAATCAAGGTCGGTTTGTGATCACCGCCGCCGGCAACGAAGGGCCGGATCTGGACACCGTCGGGTACCCGGCCGGTTACCCCGAGATGGTGGCGGTGGGCTCGATCGACCGCCGCCAACGCCTTTCCCGCTTCTCCTCACGGGGTCGGCAGGTGGATGTGGTGGCCCCGGGAGACGAAATCACTTCCTGCTATCCGCCCCGAGGCTTTGCCACCCTCAGCGGCACTTCCATGGCCACACCGTTCGTCTCCGGGGTTGTCGCCCTGATGCTGGCCAAACATCGCAAACACGGCGGGAAAACACCCGTTCGGAACCAACAGGATCTGATTGAGCACCTCTGCCGGACCTCCGCCGATGCCGGCCCGAAGGGAACGGATCCGCTCTATGGATGCGGGATCATCGATCCGGCAAAATTGATCAAAGGATGATCTCGGTAGGGGCGATTGTCCCCCATCGCCCGATAGAACGATTCATCTTTTGAGCCACAAAAGCCAATCGGCCGATCCAGAGGATCGGCCCTACCGAACCCTTACCCCTGTTGCGCTGGCTGCTGTAGCTGCACCCCCTGCAACGGAATCCTGGAAACAATCTTTGCGTCGTAGATCACATCGAACGAATACTGCCCGGGGGTGGGCAGACGGAGCCCGGCGATGTTAAAGATGAAGTTCTGGCTCCAGAAAAACGCCGAGGCAGGTGGCTCCGCCATGTTGAACTCAATCTTCGGCCCGCCTTGCGGTAGAACCTGCTTGCCGTCCTGATCGATGAAAGAGATCTGGATCACGTGCTTGCCCTCGTCCCCGGTGCGGAAGAGAAGACGCAGGGCGATGGAGCAGTGGGGATGGATGGCGGGATACTGCCGGGCGCAGATCGTGTCGAACGAGCCCAGGACACAGAGCTTGCCCTGGTAGTCACTGGCCGAATCGGCGATGAGAGCGGTGAGGACTTCCATTTGTGCATGTTACCTGAATCTTCGGCGGTTTGGTAGGCTCCGTTGCCCTTAGCCGACCATGCGGAAATCCGATGATCGATTCTTAAACTTTCCACATGGACTCCTAATTGTAGGCGTCCCTACCGAATGAAAGAGCTCATAAAATTCCTTCTCCCTTCATCCTCACTCTCATCCTAATCTCCAGAAATGGCTTCGCCATTTCTGCTCTTCATCATGGCCGGGGGATCGGGGGAACGGTTCTGGCCCCTCAGCCGCCAGGCCAGGCCCAAGCACCTTCTTCGCTTGGTTTCCTCCAAAACCCTGCTGGAAGAAACAGTCCTGCGCCTCAAGCCACTGGTTAAGAAACCCTCGGACTTGCTCATCCTCACCAACCACGCTCAGGTCCCCGGCGTCCGAAAGGCCCTCCCACGCTTTCCCAAGGCCTCCCTGATCCCAGAGCCGGCCAAGCGAGATACGGCGCCAGCCGCTGCCCTGGCCACCGCCTTGGCCCTCAGAAGGCATCCTGAGGCGATTCTGGCCCTTCTGCCGGCCGATGCCGTCATCGGCAAACATTCTGTCTTTCGTTCCCAGCTGGCCGCCGCGGCCCGGGCGGCGGCAGCCTCCCCTTCCTTTGTCACCTTGGGCATCAAACCTTCTTACCCTGCCACAGGTTTTGGCTACCTGCATTTGGGACCGAAAACCTTGGGTCGTGTGAAGGGCGGACCTTTCCTCAAGGTGAAGCGCTTTGTGGAGAAACCGTCGCACGCCAAGGCCAAGGGCTATCTCCGCTCCGGGCAATACGCCTGGAACGCTGGCATCTTTGTCTGGAAAGCCACCACCTTTCTAGCGGAGGCAAAGCGGCAACAGCCGGCTCTAGCCAGGTTCATCGAAAAATTCCCAAAAAAAGGAACTTATTCCGCTTATCTCCGACATGAGTTCCCCAAGCTGCCTAAGATCTCGGTCGACTACGCAATCATGGAGGGAGCACGATCCGTGCTAGCCCTGCGGGCGGATTTTCCTTGGGACGATGTGGGTTCTTGGACGGCTCTCCCGTCTCACTTGCCCACCGACAGCCGCGGCAACACCTTCCGCGGACCCGTGCTTTCCATGGAAAGCCGAAACTCCCTCGCGCTGGCCGAAGGCGGCCGTCCCATCACCCTGCTCGGCACGGAAAACCTTGTGGTCGTGGATACGCCGGACGCCCTGCTCGTCTGTTCCAAGGACAAAGTGCAGGAGGTCAAAAATTTGATGAAACTACTGCCCGCAACGGTTCTGTAAGCTGGTCGTTTACGTTTACGGAGCTTTTGGAAAGACGGTTTCGTAAAGGTAATCGTAGCCATAAACGAAAAACCGAATCTTTCGACAGCACCTTGAAACTTCCCGCCCCCCTCCTCCTCCCTTCCGACCCATTCCCTGATCCTACAGCAGCTAACCGGGACGGGTTGGTGGCAATCACAGCCGATCTGACCGCGGAAAGACTCCTGGAGGCCTATCCCAAAGGTATCTTTCCCTGGACCGAGAATCCGGTCACTTGGTGGTCACCACATCCTCGGGGCATCCTGCCGTTGGATCAGTTGCATGTCCCCCGCCGGCTAGAACGAACCATCCGCAGCGGCAGATTTCGCTTCACCATCAACCAGGCCTTTGCGGAGGTGATTCAGGTTTGTGCCGCACCGGCACCAGGTCGGGAACAGAGTTGGATCGGACCGGCTTTTATCAGGGCGTACACCGAGCTTCATGCGCGGGGGTATGCCTCTTCCGTTGAAACCTGGCAGGGAGACCGGCTCGTCGGGGGACTCTATGGGGTGAAGATCGGAAGATTGTTTGCCGGAGAGTCGATGTTCACAAGGGCACGGGATGCCTCCTCGGCCGCGTTGGTCTTTGCGGCCCAAACTCTAAGAGGAGAAGGTTGCCAGCTCTTTGATTTGCAGATGGTCACATCCCATACGGCGAGGTTTGGGGCGGTGGAGATATCAAGGGCCGAATATCTACGAATCCTTCGGGAAGCGGTTCGTGAACGTGCCATGTGAACGTGAACGGGGTTTGGGCGTTTGGTAGGGACGAGCAGTTTGACGGCTCGTCCGATAGAATACCTCAATCCTGAGCCCTCATCTCACCATCGGGCGACCAGTCAGCTGGTCGCCCCTACCCAACCGTCAGACTGATTTCGTTCCACCTTCCCCCTTCCACGCCTCCGGCACTCGGAACAACAACGGACTCACCAAAATCACGATCAGTGGCTTAAACCACACATCCGTGGCCCTGTAGATCCACAGCCCCATTCCGTCACACATCAGGCCGATACAGGCCGCCGCCAGAACCC
>RFWS01000103.1 GCA_009921985.1 bacterium
GTTCAGGATGATGCCCACCTCGCTTTGCGCAAGGGCTCGGACGGGGAGGACGATCAGGCATGCGAGGAGAAAAGGAACGGTGCGCATCGGGAGACCCATCCTAGAATTAAGATTAAGATTAGGTAAGCGGGAACATTCGAGGGGCAGGGGCGTGTCCGTGAAGGTGAATGAGACAGGCAGCCGGGGGGCTTGCGGGCTCTGGCAAGATAGGCAATTCCCGTCTTCTGGTGATGGGGAAAATGGTCATGGGACGAATCATTCGAGCGGGCGTTTGGGCCAAGCGCCCCACGCCATCTTATCTGTGGTAGGATAAGGCATGATCCATGCCGTTCGGCGTTGGGCGGAATTTATCAAATTTGAGCACACGGTGTTTGCCTTGCCTTTTGGGGTTGCCGCGATGCTCGCGGCCGCTCACGGATTGCCCCCAAGGAAGGTTTGTCTTGGAGTGCTGATTTGCCTGGTCGGGGCAAGGACCGCGGCGATGGCTTTCAATCGCCTGACCGATTGGCAGATCGACATCAAAAACCCACGAACCGCAGGACGATCCACGCTGGTCACCAAGACAGTTGCCTGGATCACGGTGGTCATTGGGGTGGGGGGGCTGGTCTTCGGGGCATGGCTTTTGAATCCCCTGTGTCTGATTCTGAGTCCGCTGGCAGTGGGTATTGTTTTCTTTTACTCCCTGACCAAGCGGTTCACTTGGACATCACACGGGTTTCTGGGGCTGGCTTTGGGGGCGGCACCGATGGGGGCCTGGTTGGCAGTCACCGGCAAGTTTGATTCCCCATTGCCCATCGTGCTGGGCTTGGCCGTTGGCCTTTGGGTGGCAGGTTTTGATCTCATCTATTCCCTCCAGGATCGGGAGTTTGACCGAAAAGAGGGCCTTTTCA
The DNA here is from genome assembly GCA_009921985.1 of bacterium. GTDB lineage: Bacteria > Verrucomicrobiota > Verrucomicrobiia > Methylacidiphilales > Verrucolacustridaceae > Verrucolacustris. The sequence continues at coordinate 891 of RFWS01000103.1, forward strand.
GTTTTTCGGCATGTTTTGGAAAAAACGCGGCGCTTCGTATGGCGGTGGCCTTGCATGGTTTGGCCGCTGGATTTTTGGGGCTGTTTGGGTGGATGGCAGGATTTGGATGGGGGTATGCAGTCAGCTGGGTTTTGGTCTGTCTGGTGCTTTGGAGGGAGAGCCGTTGGGCAAAGGAGGAGGCCGGGATCTGGAAGGCTTTTTTTCAGGCCAACGCGGCGGTGAGCCTGCTGGTGCTGGGGGGAGTGGTATGGGAGATTTTTGGGCGATGAAAACCTGGGAGGGAATTGAAGCCAAGGTGAGGAGAAGGGAGCGGTTGAACGCCGGGGAGGGGGTTTATCTTTTGGAAGAAGCGGAACTCCACCGGTTGGGGAAACTCGCGGATCAGGTTCGGGAGCAGAAAGTGGGCCAGAGGGCGAGTTATGTCGTCAACCGGTACCTCAATTATTCCAACGTGTGTGTTCTGAGTTGCCAATTCTGCGCGTTTGCGAAGCGAAAAAGAGATCCGGAGGCTTTTGAGCATTCTGTCGCGAATCTGGTCCGCGCCGCCCAACAATCGGTGGCCCAAGGAATTACCGAGATCCATATTGTCGGTGGACTCCATCCCAGCCTTCCTTACTCCTTTTACCTGGAAATGCTCCGGGCGCTCTCGGCGCTGGCGCCGAGGCCGGTGTTGAAAGTGTTTACGGCGATCGAGATTCGCCATTTAGCCGAGCGGGTGGCGAGGAAGCCGATCGCGGAAGTGCTGGCGGATTTGCAGGGCGCCGGGCTAGGGGCTTTGACCGGGGGTGGGGCGGAAATTTTTGATCCGGGGGTGCGCGATCGGATTTGTCGGGGAAAAGAAACAGCGGAGGAGTGGCTGGAGGTGCACCGGATCTGGCACGGCATGGGGGGTCGTAGCACGGCCACCATGCTGTATGGCCATGTGGAAACGGCGGCCCAGCGGGTGGACCACCTTTTGAAGTTACGGGCGTTACAGGACGCGACCGGCGGATTCAGTGGCTTTGTCCCGTTTGCTTTTGAGCCTTCGCGGACGAGGCTGGCGGAGCTCGGCAAGATCCGGCGGGTGGGTGCGCTGGAGGAGTTGCGGGTAATCGCTGCCAGCCGGCTCCTTTTGGACAACTTTGACCACATCACGGCTTATTGGATCAGCACAGGGTTACCCTTGGCCCAGGTAGCCTTGAGTTACGGAGCAGACGATCTGCACGGGACGATCGAGGAGGAGAAAATATTTCACATGGCCGGAGCACAGACCCCCTTGGGACAAACGAGGGGCAACCTGGTGCATGCGATCCGCGAAGCGGGAAGGCAGCCAGTGGAGCGAAATACGTTTTACGAAGAGGTTTTACAGTAAGTGCGGCGCAAAAGGGCCCCCTACGCCAAGGCTACAGGGTGGTTTAAGGTGAAAAGTAATATCGCTAGGATTCCAGAGTGAAAATCGGGTGTGTTCCCTACGGCCATGCGAAACCCTTGGCAGGGGCATGGAAGGGAACCGAGCCGGTCTGGGCCCATCCCAAAGAGTTGGCGCGAAGACTGTGGGCGGGGGAGATGGATTTGGCGCTGGTGCCGGTATGGGAAGTCATGTCGAGGTCGGCCGTCAGGGTCTTGGACGGAGTCGCGATTGGTTCCCGCGGGGAAGTGCGCAGCGTGGGTGTGTTTCACTCTCAGCCGCTTGTGGACTGCAAAACGATCGAGGTCACCCCGCATTCGGCGACCTCGGTGCAGCTTTGGAAGCTGGTGGCGGAACATATGGGAATTTCCCTGACAAAAAAAAGACCGGCTGATGCCCGGCTTCTGATCGGAGATGTGGCTTTGGAAGAGTGGAACCGCACGAACGGACTCGGTGTGCTGGATCTGGGCAGAGCCTGGACGGAGTGGACGGCAAAACCGTTTGTTTTCGCGGTTTGGGCCTTGGGACCGAAAACCCGTCTTGATCGTGCAGAGCTAGACCGGTTTCGTGAAGCTTGTCTCGAGGGCGTGGAAAAGCGGGCCGATCTGGCCAAGGACGAAAGGGAGAAGGAGTATCTGACGCGCTGTATCCGCTACGGGCTTGGTCCGGAGGAAAAGGAGGGGTTGGCGGAATTCGCTCGGCGCTCGGGCCTCGCGAGGCTGGAAATCGAATGGGTGTAAGAAAAGCCAATGCCTTGGCGCGGGAGGTCAGTCCGTACCTGCTGCAACATGCCGGTAATCCGGTGGCGTGGATGCCCTGGGGACCGGCGGTATGGGAAAGGGCCAAGTCCGAAAACAAGCCTGTCTTCCTCAGTATCGGCTATTCCACCTGCCATTGGTGTCACGTGATGGAACGAGAATCCTTCGAAAACGAAAAGACGGCAGAAATTCTGAACGGTCATTTTATTCCGGTAAAGGTGGACCGCGAGGAGCGACCGGATGTAGATCGGATTTATATGACGGCGGTGCAAGCCCTCACGGGCCAGGGTGGATGGCCTTTGTCCGTGTGGCTGACGCCGGAGGGAAAACCATTTTACGGCGGAACCTACTTTCCGCCGGCGGGTGCATACGGCCGGCCCGGGTTTCCCGAGGTCCTCCGCCAAATCACCCAGGCCTGGCGGGAGCGCAAAGGGGAGGTGGAAGCGTGGGCGGCGGAACTGTCGGATCGGATCCGTGCCTTGGGTGAGGGGTCGGGTCAAAGAGGTGGAATCCTGGACGCGGAGCGGATTCTATGCACTGCCACGGATGAGCTGGCGGCGGAATACGACCGAAAGCATGGGGGTTTCGGCGGAGCCCCGAAGTTTCCAAGGCCTAGCCAGCCGCTTTTTTTGCTGCGGCGGTCTTTTGTCGAAAAAAGCGAAAAGCTTTTGGAGGTCGTGCGGCATGCGGGCCGGGCGATGGCGGCGGGTGGGATTTACGACCAGGTGGGGGATGGGTTTCACCGTTATGCGGTGGATGCAGGCTGGGCGGTGCCCCATTTCGAAAAGATGCTTTACGACAATGCCCAGTTGATGGGGCTGTATGCCGAACTGGGGGCAGCGACGGGGGAACCGTGGCCCGGAAAAG
>RFWS01000104.1 GCA_009921985.1 bacterium
GGCGAGCTGAAGGCGTTGGCCACGGAGTCCGAATGGGAAGTTGCCCAAAAGATCTGGGAGATCCGCGAGGAGGGAAACTTCATGGATCCGCACCATCCGGAAAGGGGCTGGAATGTGTTGGCCCGGAAGAGAATTCCATCGGCGGAGGAGGAGAAGGTGTTGGAGTTGCTCCGGGCGAAGATGGAAATCGAGCGCGCCAAGCGGATTCGGCCCGGCAAGGACGACAAGATTCTCTGTTCGTGGAACGCGCTGGCGATTTCGGGTTATGCGCGGGCGGCCCGCTGGGGTGGGCCGCAGATTCTCGCAAAAACCGCGGAAGAGATCCGGGACTTTGTGGAAAAGGAAATGACCCGGCCGGATGGAACCCTGATTCACCGGTGGAGATGGGGAAAGAAAGACGAGGTGCAGCTGCTGGAGGATTATGCGGCGCTGGTGCAGGCCCTCGTGGATCTGCACCAGGCCACCCTGGAGATCCGACCCTTGCGGCGGGCAGTGCAACTGGCCGGGCTGATGCTGGAGCAGTTTGAGGATCGGGAAGGCGGAGGGTTGTGGTCAACAGCGGACGGAACCCTGCTGGCGAGGATGAAGGATGACTACGATGGGGCGGAGCCCAGCGGGAACGCCATGGCCGCCATTGTCTTGGCCGAGCTGGGCCGTTTGACCGACAACAATCGCTGGACCGAAGCTTCTGGGAGGATTCTAAACTGGCTGGGGGAACGATTGCGCCGATTGCCCCAGGCCGTCCCCCACGCCCTGCTGGCCCTACAAAGGTTTCGGGAGTTGCCGGCCCGATTGGTGTTGGCGGGATCCTGGCCCACGCCGGAGGTGGAGGCGTTGCGGTTGGCCGCGGGGCGTGTTTATCGGCCGGACATTTTGATCACGCGGGCTGACCCGGAACATCCGAGTGAATTTGTGAGATCCCTGGCGGTGCAGGCCAAAAAACCCACCGCCTTTTTGTGCGAAGCAGACTCTTGCCGGCAACCGATCACCAAGGCAGACGATTTGATCCTTGCATTGAAAAAATCGATTTAAGCCGAGTTAACGGGGGCCGAGTTCTTCCTGTTCGTAGATAATCAGATCGTCCAGGGCGCGGGCAAAGTCCTCCATGCCACTGGCGGGCATGATAATGCGGTCGCGCCGACCCCCGACGTCCTCGGTGATCCGCAGAAAGCGTCCCCGGTCGTTTTCCTTGAGATCGAGAAAGAAGGTCTTTCTCTCAATCTGCACTTTTTCCGAGCGTAATGTTCGTTCCCCTTCGCGGTCCATGTGTCATCCCTCCCTTTTCCGTAAGAATAAGGCAGTCGGGCCAAAAGCTCAATCGGAACCGCGGACTGTTCGAAAGCCGTGAGCGAGAGACGGAAAGAGCCCTCAATCGAGATTGCGCAGGGTGAGGTCGTCTTCGTCGAGGCCAAGGAAGTGACCGAGTTCATGGAGGTAGGTGGTGCGGACTTCCTTGGCAAAGATTTGAGGATCCCCTGCAGCCAGGTCCCAGAGATTCCGCAGGTAGAGGATGATGCGGGGCGGGGGATCGGAGGAGCCGGGATCGGCTTCGAGCCGGCTGGCGCCCTCAAAAAGCCCAAGGAGGTCGGATTCGAAGCCTTGGTCGAGAACCGTCTGGTCGGGAACGTCCGGATAGAGCGTGACCACGGGTTCGGAGGCCGAACGGAGTTCGTGAGGAAGGCGGGCGCGGAGGCGCTGGACAGTTTCGATGGCGATGTGGCGGGGATCGTTCTTCAGAGAACCCAGATTAGGATTAAGATGAGAGGAAGGAAAATGGGAACGCCAATCAAAAAGACCGAAGAAAAAAGCTCTCCAATGCAGCGGACAGGGGGGGCAGACTGAAACAATGAGCGCCGATCGTGCCTTTTTTCTGGCGATGGTCCTGGCTGGGGTGGCGCAAGCGCAGGGAAAGTGGGGGATGGTGGACACGGCCGGGACGTTGAGGATTCCAGAGCAGTACGATGAGGTTGGGATGTTTTGCGGGGATTTGGCCAAGGGGTTGCCTTTGCCGGAATTTTTGCCGGGCCAAAAGGGGGCCAAGATTGTGAAATGGCTGAAGTCGGAAGGTCAGGAGGTGAGAAAAGGCGAGCCCTTGGCGCAGGTGGAATTAAAAGAGCCGGCGATTCCGGTCACGGCACCGGTGGGCGGAATGGTGACGAAGATCGGAGTGCCGGCCGGGGGGGCGGCGATCCCGGGATCCTCTTTGGGAAATATCCGGGTGTTGGGGGTCGTGGATCTTTTCGCCAAAAAGCAGTTTGAGATCGAGTGTCCGAGTTTCGGGCCGAACTCGGGATCGGCCACGGTGGTTCGGTGGTTGAAGTTGGAGGGGGACGCGGTGGTGAAGGGGGAGAAGGTTGCGGAGATTCGGCCCACGCAGGCAATGGCAGCGGTGCTTTCCCCGGCCACGGGGACGCTGGTGAAGATCGAAATCAAGGAAGGAGGGGAGGCTTCGACCGGGCAAGTTATTGCACGCATGGGGATGGGGCGGGTCCCGGTGCGGTCCGGACGGGATTGGTTTTTCGTGGATGAGCGGGGGAACCGGGTGGCCTCCACCCGGTTTGATCAGGTGGGGATGGTGCAGGGCGGGATGGCGCCCGTGCGGGTGGGGGATCGATGGGGTTTTGTCGATGGGGAAGGAAATCTCATCGGGAAGGCCGATTACGATGAAACGCGTGAGGTTTGGGGAGGCTTGGCGGCGGTGAAGATCAAGGATCGGTGGGGATTCGTCGCCTATCAAGACGGAGGCCTCAAAAACGCGATTCCCCCGCGCTTTTACCAAGCCAAGGATTTCGCGGAGGGACTAGCCGCGGTGGAGGAAAGTGAGGATGCGCCGGTGGATGAGCAGGCTGAGCTGAAGCTGTTTGAGGACAGGGAGGATAAAAAACCGGCCGGTCCCGCGGCTTGGGGTTATATTTTGCCGAGTGGCAAGCTGTGGACCCGGCTCGAGTTTGCTCAGGCTGGACCCTTTGTGGATGGGCGCGCGGCAGTCCGGCCGGAAGGGGAGGGAGCTCCTTTGGTTCTTATCGACAGCAAGGGGAAGGTCAGGACCACGGGCTTGTATCGCGGGCTGGTGTCTTTGGGGGAAAAACGAGTGGCTTGGAAGCGGGAAGAGAATTGGGGGGTGATGGATTTTCAGGAAAAAGTCATCGAAATTGTTCCTGAGGGTGGAGCCCAAGATCCACTGATGGCCATTGGCCCGTTTGGGAATGGTCTGGCGCCGGCCAAGGAGAAAAACGGCAAGTGGGGGTATTTGAACCTTCAGGGAAAGTGGGGAATCGCACCGAGGTTTGAAAGGGCGGGTATTTTTCGGAACGGACTGGCCGCCGCCAAGGAACCGGGTGCCAAGTGGGGCTATCTCAAGCCGGATGGAACCTGGGGAATTAAGCCAAACTTCAGCAGGGTTCGCCGTTTTTCCGATGGACTGGCGCCCGTTTCGACCGCAGGAGAGACGGAGGTCGGACCCGACCCCGAAACCGGAGGTCATTGGGAATAATGGAATACAAAAACTACTATGAAATCCTCGGAGTTGCCCCCACGGCGACCCCGGAGGAGATCCGCCGTGCCTTCCGGGGCAAAGCCCGGGAGTACCACCCCGATGTGGCGAAGGATAAGGTCAAGGGCGCCGAGAAGTTTAAGGAAGTGAACGAGGCCTATGAGGTGCTTAGCGATCCGGCGAAACGCACCAAGTACGATCAGATGGGCCGAGAAGTGCCAGGCGGGGGTTTTGCTTGGCAAGGGGCGCCAGGAGGCGCGGACATGCCGGACATGGAAGAGGTTCACTTCGGCGGCACAGGGTATAGCGACTTTTTTGAGCATCTGTTCGGAGGTATGGGCGGGGGCG
>RFWS01000105.1 GCA_009921985.1 bacterium
ACGGCCATCCATAACTCAAACCCTGCCTTGCCCATGTTTCCAAACGCCACGGAAGTCAGCGGCACGGGACCATGGCGTGCCAATTCACCGTCCCCTAACCCGATCACACTAAGTTCGGAGGGAATGCGCAGGCCGGCGGTCACCACCGCCCGAGCCACGCCGGCCGCCACGGCATCATTCCCGCAGATCACCGCGGATGGTTTTATTTTTCTCTCCAGCCATTTGGCCATTTCCCGTTCCCCGTCTTCCGGGGTCAGTCCGGCCATGGTCTCCTCTCCCACCAGTTCCATCCCGCGTTGCCGTGTCCCGTCGCGAAAGGCCTTCAGATGCTCAGCGTGCCCCCGGTCGGCCGGATGTCCTCCCAGATAAGCCACTCCTCGGTGTCCGAGTTTCCAGAGATGGTCCAACACGAGTTGGGCCGCCTGGGCCATATCCCGCATCACCCACCCCACCCGGGCCCGACCCGGAGTAACATCGGCCGGATACCTCTGAAAAAAAATCACTGGCAGACCGGCCGTGGTCACCGCCTCCAGGGCCAAGGAGCGGTGTTCCGTGGTGATTTTGGGCAGGATAAAGATCGCCTCGGAACCCCTTCCCATCATCGCTTTCACTTGGGCGGCTTCGCCGCCCTTTTTCTCGCCGGGCGCGGCCACCATCACAGAGATCCCCGCGGTCTCCGCGGCCCGTAGCAGCCCGCCGGCGATGCCGGCCGACTCTTCGGTGGCCAAATCCGGGACCAGCAACCCAATCAGGCCGCTCTGCTTACTGCGGAGGCTCCGAGCCGCTTGGTTCGGCCAGTACCCGCGTTTTTCCGCCTCGGCCCGGACCCTTGCCTTGGTGCTCGCACCGATGTCCGGCGCATCGTGCAGGGCCTTGGAAATCGCCATCACCGAAAGCCCCAGGCTCTCCGCCAGATCGCGCAACCGGACTCTCACACCGCCTCGGGATCCTCCGCAAACACGGCCGCAAAATCCTCCGGGGTCTTGGCAGCCATCAGTTTCTGCCTGACCTCGTCGCTCCGCAGCAACCGCGCCATCGCCCCGACAAGGGCCAGATATTCCGTTACCATCCGCCGCGGTGTCCCGATCACAAAAATAAAATGAATTGTCTCCCCGCTGTTTTCAAACAACACACCGGCGGAGCTTCGGCCCACCGCTAACACCATTTTTTTTACATGATCCGTACGGGCGTGGGGGAAAGCCACCCCGTAACCCAGGCTGGTCGCCTCCAGGCGCTCCCGTGCCAGCAGTTCGTCGTAAAAGGACTGAAAATTCAGCACGTCCGGATCCTTTTCCAGGAGTTTGGCCACCTCATGAATGGCGGCGGTGCGCTTGGTCTCCTTCACCTCAAGAAGGACAAGCTTGGGTTGGACTAATTCCGCCAGATTCATCGCAAACCCCGGGCGGTCGACCCGCTCCATCCAAGTTTTTGTCGGGTCAATCCATAAAAGCCGACGCCGGCAGGGTGCATCAAACGAACTGTCGGCTTTGCCACCGTGACCCGCAACGCCCGGCCAGCCATCAAGCGTCCCGCGAGCACCCCGTCCACCCGCAATAGCGCCGCCTTTTCCGCCGGTGCCAGGGAAAGCTCCACCTCTTCCTGCTCCCCCACCACCACGGGACGTTGGGCCATCGCATGAGCACAAACCGGGGTCAAGACGAGGGCCTTGGCCTGGGGACTGACTAGGGGGCCACCTGCCGAAAGAGAGTAGGCGGTGGATCCGGTGGGACTCGCCACCAACAACCCATCAGCATGATATTCGCTCAAAAATTCTCCGCCTACTTTCACCCGAACCCGGACCATCAAGCTTCCGCCCAGCGGTGCGATGGAAACCTCATTGAGCGCACACCAGGATTGGCCACTCCCTTCCATGTTTGCCGCCAACACCGAACGCGTGCTGATTCCGTACTGCCCGGAAAAAATCTTCGGCAAAACATAGCCGATTTCCTCCGCTTTGACGGAAGTCAGGAACCCCAAGGACCCCAGATTGATGCCGAGGATGGGAATGCCGGAACCCATCGTGGCCTGGGCCGCATGTAGCATTGTGCCGTCGCCGCCGCCCACCACCAATGCATCCACCCTGCGGCGGGCCGCACGCTTCAATCCTCTTTCCGTGGTCCAAACCGCACGGACTTCCGCTTCCCGCAGAATTTCACGCAAAACCATCGATACCCCCCCGTTACCCGGGCGGCCTTTCCGAAGGCAGACCACGATCCGACGGATGCGTCGAAGAGCCATAGGGGAGAATTCCCCGAAACCCTTTGATCCTCAAGCGGATTCCCAACCTCCTCCTTGCACCCAAGCGCATCTCCAGTACGCTTACCCTTCTCATGTCCAAGTTCCCGTTGAACTACGGGTTGCCCCCGGCCCAAGGCCTCTACCATCCCGCCCACGAGCACGACTCCTGCGGCGTCGGTTTCGTCGCGGACATTCAGGGGCGCAAGGCCCACTCGATCCTGAAGCAGGCCCTCGGTTGCGTCTGCCAACTCGCTCATCGGGGCGCCCTCGATGCGGACGCCAAATCCGGCGACGGGGCCGGCATCCTCACCCAGATCCCCGCCAAACTTTTCCGCCGGGAAGTCGAAAGGCTCGGCCAGCGCCTCTACGCCGATGGTGACCTCGGGGTCGGCGTCTTTTTCCTCCCCTCTTCCGACAACTACGCCCAGGCCCATATCCGCCGCATTGCCGAGGAGGTCGTCACTCGGCGCGGTCTGCAGGTGCTCGGTTGGCGCCCAGTCCCGGTCAATCTCCGCATCCTCGGGGAAAAAGCGGCCGCCTCCGCACCGAAAATCGAACAACTTCTTCTCGCCCGCCCGGACGCCAAAAATCTTTCGGACAACGCCTTTGAGCTACTCCTCTTCCTCGCCCGGAACGAGATCGAGCACCGCTGCGCGGCGGATCGCACCCCGCCCTTCTACATTCCGTCCTTTAGCTCCCGGGTCATTGTCTACAAGGGAATGCTCACGGGTACCCAGCTCGAGCGTTTTTATCCTGATCTCCAGGATCCGGCCTTCGAGACCTCCCTCGCCGTCTTTCACCAACGGTACAGCACCAACACTTTTCCCACCTGGCCGCTCGCCCACCCGTTCCGGATGCTCGCCCACAACGGCGAGATCAACACCCTCTGCGGCAACCGAAACTGGGTTCGCGCCCGCGAAGCGGATCTCGCCGCTCCCGGCGTACAACCGGCCGATCTCCCCCTTCTTCATCCGATCATCCAACCGGGCGGCAGCGACTCCTCCAGCTTGGATAACGCCTTCGAACTTCTTTCCATCACCGGCCGCGGACCACTGGAGGCCATGCTCATGCTCGTCCCCTCCGCCTTCCGCTCCGAAGATAATTTACCGGAAGATGTTCGGGGATTTTACGAGTATCACGAGTGCCTGAATGAACCTTGGGACGGACCCGCCGCCCTCGCCTTCAGCGACGGTCGGATCGTCGCCGCCAGCCTCGACCGCAATGGCCTTCGTCCCGCCCGCTACAAGATCACCAAGGACGGCCTCATCGTCATGGGCTCGGAAGTCGGCATTGGGGAACTGCCGGACAAAAACATCGCAGAGAAGGGGCGCCTGAGTCCGGGCGAAATGATCGCGGTCGACACCGTGAACAAAAAGCTCCTCCGGAATGCGGATATCAAAAAGTTTGCCGCTTCGGCCAAGCCGTACGGCGAGTGGGTGAAGTCCGGCCTGCGCGCCCTGCCCTCCTCCCCGACCCAACTTCCCGCCGTTCCCACAGATCTCAACGCCCGTCTGCTTTCCTTCGGTTACTCCGACGAGGAGT
>RFWS01000106.1 GCA_009921985.1 bacterium
TTCGACACGGCTTCGCCGATGCGGCCTTCGGGAATCCGATTGGGAACGCCGGCGATGACGACGCGGGGGATGCGGGAATCGGAAATGTTTGACGTTGCCAACCTCATCCACCAGGCCTTGCAAAAGCGGAATGATCCGGCGGGGTTGGAGGCGGTGCGCGGGGAGGTTTGCAAGCTGACGGCGCGGTTTCCGTTGCCGTCCTGAGGCGGGGCGTTTGCAGGCCCCCACTGATTTGCAGGTTGTCGGCTCCGAACTGGCGATTCGCTGGCCGGACGGGAAGGAAAGTTATCTATCTCTGGAGGAGTTGCGGAGACGTTGTCCCTGTGCGGCCTGCTGCGGGGAGCCAGGACTGACGCGGGACCTGCCGGGAGCGGGCGGCCAACTTAAGGCGGAAAGTTTTCGGCTCAAAGGAATGCAAACCGTGGGGGGATATGCCATCCAGCCAACATGGGAGGACGGCCACGGGACCGGGATTTACTCGTGGGAATATTTGCAGAAGATCACAGCCACCGATTGAGGACGAAGAAGTTTTCGTCAAGGTGAATGTGAATGTAAAGGCAAGGGAAAGAGCGGAGGCGGGGAAGGGGGAGATTTTTGCGTGGTGTTGGTACGACTTCGCCAACAGCGCCTTTGTGACGGTGGTGATCACCGTGGTGGGCGGGGTTTTTTTCACCCAATCGGTCTGTGCCGGGGCAGAATGGGCGGAGTTTTTGTGGGGCACGGCACTTTCGGCCTCGGCGGCGGTGGCGATGCTGGCGGGGCCGATGCTTGGTCGATGGGCCGACCGAAAAGCATCCAAAAAACCTCTCTTGATCTGGCTGACTCTTGTCTGCGTGGGGACGACTGCGCTGTTGGGTTTGCCTCGGTGGGGTGTGGCGGTTTTGACGGGACTGGTGGTCGCCGCAAATGCCGCTTTTCTGCTTGGCGAAAACCTTGTGGCGGCCTTCCTGCCGGAGCTAGCCCCGCCGGGCAAACGGGGAAGGATTTCGGCTTATGGCTGGGGATTCGGTTATGTGGGTGGGTTGGCTTCGCTGGGATTGGCGTTGTGGATTTTGTCTGCCGGCGGGGATGGGGCGGCCAGGAAGGTTTTTCCGGCCACGGCGGCATTCATGTTGTTGGCGGCTTTGCCGACGATTTTGTTTCTGCGGGAAAGGGCGCAACCGGGGCAGCTTTCCGTGACCGAGCCGGACGGGAAGGTGATTTGGAATACGTTGCGGGCCCGGCCGGATTTGCGGGGATTGCTGTCCGGTTTGGGTCTTTCGCTGACCGGGCTAAGCGCGGTGGTGGGGTTCGCGTCGATCTACGCCACAAAGGAGATTGGTTTTACCCTGGAAGACACGGTGAAACTGTTTGTGGTGCTGCAGTTGGCGGCTGTGGTGGGGGCGCTGGCGACGGGTCCGTGGCAGGATCGGAGCGGGGCGAGGCCGGTGCTGCTTGGGGCGCTGGGGTTGTGGGGACTAGTGAGCGTGGGAGCGTGGTTGAGCCGTTCAGCGGAGTCGTTCTATGCGGTGGCGGCCTTGGCGGGGTTGGGGATGGGATGGTTGCAGTCGGCGGGTCGGGCGGCGGTGGCCGAGATCACGCCGGAAGGTCAACAGGGGGAGGTGTTCGGGTTGTGGGGTTTCGCCGGGAAGCTGGCGGGAATCGTGGGACCAGTGGTGTTCGGGTGGCTGGCGTCCATGGTTGGCTTGCGGGAGGCCGTGATTCTCAATGGGGTGTGGTTCATTTTGGGGGCGTGGATTCTTTGGGGAGTCGATAAGAGATAGGGGGGGTTGTTGGGGAGACATTCGGAGGTTGTTTGGTCTCGACGGTGGTAGCGTTGGGCAGAAGAAGACGGCGGACTAGAAACACAACATGAGCCCAAGGCCGTGGGAGCAAGACAGCAGTTCAAAGAAGAAGGAGATGGTCTCCTACAAGATTCTTGGGCTGGGGCGGGAGATGAAGTCGAAGCGGCGGAGGACGGCCGCGGAGGATGCGGGGTTGTACCGGTACGTTGGGGAAGGGACGGCGGAGCGCCCGTGGCTCAAGGTGACGAGGATGGATTATCTGGTGACGAGGCGGTTGGTGATGGTGGAACTGTTGGGGAACCGGCCGGCCAAGGATGTCGATCGGCTGAAGATTGAAAGAAAGACCTATGATCTGTTGGCCCGTCGGCAGGAAGCGGCGGCGGGACTGCAGGAGTCGTTCCGGCAGGCGCATGGGCGGGGAATGACGCCGCGGGAGTTGGAGTTGTACAGCCGAGCCGGGGGAGTAGAGGCCAAGGCGAAGGATGCCAAAGCGGCGGCGAGCGGGGTTCGGAAGCGGTTGTTAGCGGAGGTGGTGGAGAAGGTGGAAAACCGGGTCCGCGGTGGTCAGATGCGATTGCAGGAGGCGTGGGCCGCGGCGGCGGGGGAGGAGGCGGCGCAGGAGGCGATTCTTGACCGGGTGGACGGATTCAAGGGCGTGGCATATTTGCGATGCCTAAGCTCCACGCGGAGGCATCAGCTTGCGAGGAGCGAGGATTTAAAGACGAAGCTCTCGGAGAAGCTGGGAGTAAAGATTCGAAGACTAGCGTTTCGGTAAACGACCGGTCCTTGGTCGTTTACGATTATGTTTGCGGCGTTTTGCAGATGGGCAGTTTCGTAAATGTAAACCTAAGCGTAATCGAACAATTTAGTACTTCACCGAACAACCGTATGGTTTCGTGCTTGGCGTGGAGACGGGTTTTCCTGCAAGGGCAGCGTCGAGGGCCGCGCGGACGTGGTTCTCGGCCTTGGTGACATCAGCGGAGTCGGTGGATTTGATACTGTCGATCGCGCCGGCGTAGATAACTTTGCCGTCCTTATCGAGGACGAACATATGGGGGGTGGTTTTGGCCTCGTACTTCTGGCCGACTTCGCCGGCGGGATCGAGGAGAACAGCGGTGGGGTTGGCTTTCTTGTCCTTGGTGTCGGCATCGGCTTGGGGGCCGGTGCGGTGACCCTGTTTGCCGGGGGCGGAGGAGATGATGGAGAGCCAGATGACGCCCTTGGCGGTGTACTCCTGCTGGAGCTTCTGCATGTTACCGCTGCCGTAATGCTTTTTCACGAAGGGGCAGTCGTGGTTGAGCCATTCAAGGACAACGAATTTACCCCGGAAGTCAGAGAGTTTGCGGGATATGCCTTTGGAGTCGGTGAGGGTGAAGTCGGGTGCCTCCTCGCCGGGTTCCACGGCGGCAAAAGAGGAGAGGTTAAGGCCGAGGAGCAAGAGGGAGAGCCGTAGATAATTCATCGAATAAACATTCCATGGAATGTGGGAGGGTCAAGGACGGTTAACGGGAAGTGGGAAGCGAAAAGAGTTCTTGAAGGTGAATGGAAAGTTGGACGTTCGGTAGGGATAAAAGAAGATGACAACCCTAGGTCAAAAATATCTGAGGACCGGTAGGGCAGGATCGATGACCCGGTCTTCTGATGAAGTTCAAAATTCATCGGATCATCTACGGCAGCCTCAACGAGGCTGCCCTACCGAAGTTTCAATCCCGAGGTCTGAGCCCTCGGCTTGAACTAACAAGCTGCCAATGTGGCTTGGATCTTGGCGAAATCGGGCAACTCGAGCGGGGTGGGGGTCTGCTCGGAGTGCTTGATGACGCCGTTTTTATCGATGACGAAGGCAGCGCGGGCGCTGACGGAGCCCAGTCCAATCAAATCAGGCAACAGGGTGCCGTATTTCTTGCTGACTTCCTTGTTGAGATCGCTGAGGAGCGGGATCTTGATCTTCTCCTTGTCGGCCCAGGCTTCCTGGGCGAAGGGGGAGTCGACGCTGAT
>RFWS01000107.1 GCA_009921985.1 bacterium
GAATTGTGGGGTACGGAGCCTCTTCGACCGGTGGAACTGGAGGCATGCTTGGGAATTTGACCGCGCCGGATTTCTCGGTTTTGGGAGATTCGATTTCGACCACGGCACCTTTTTCCTGGACGGGTGGGAGCGGGAGTTGGGCGGTGGGAACGACGGCCAACTGGCAATCGGGCGGAGCGGCTGCTGCGTGGGTTAACGGACGGGATGCGGGCTTTGCCAACGGGGGCACCTTGTCGGTGGATTCGGGTGGGGTGACCGCCGGAACCGTGTCGATCAGCGGAACCACGGCGTTGAGCTTTTCGGGCGGAACGGTTTCCGCCTCGGCCGTCACACTGGCCTCCGGTTCCAGCCTGGCATTAGGTGTATCGGGTCTGAGCACGGCCACCTTGGATTTGGTGGATGCCGCCATGAGTGGCGGCAGTTGCACCGTTACCACTGCGGCGACCGCCTCCGTTTCGAGCGGATCCAAGACTTTCTCCACGGTTTTGAACGGGAACGCCATATTCACCAAATCCGGGGCAGGAGAACTGGTCCTGGCATCTTCCAACCAAGCCACGGGGCAGGTGGGGGTGGCGGCAGGAACTTTGACAACCTCTGCGGCCGAACTTTTGCCCGACGGGGCAGTCCTCAAGGTTGATCCTTTGGCAACCTTCAAACTGGGGGGCAACGAGACGGTGGGAAACCTGCTGGCCCAGACCAACACCTCGGGTGTCCCCTACATCGACCTGCAGAGTTTCACCCTGACGTATGGAGGTAATAACGGTTCTATTACCAATACCGCCCAAGTCATAGGAACCGGTGGATTTGTAAAAACAGGAACAGGAATCGCGTATCTGAACAATTCAAGTACCTATTCCGGAGGCTTTGTGCTTAACCAAGGGACTGTCCGCTTTACCACCAGTGGCACAATCACAAATGGAGCGGTGAGCAACTCGGTTTTTGGAACCGGACCCCTCACCCTCAATGGAGGCTCCACGATCACCTCTTCCTCGGCCGGTTCCGGTCGGACTGTAAATAACGCCATCAACCTCAACGGGAACGTGCAGTTTGGGGACTCGGCTTGGGGAACAACGAATGTTCAAATGAATGGTACCGTCACCACCAGCACCAACACCAATACAGGAATCGTCACCACCAACACAAATTACAGCCCATTGTTTACTGCGCACACCAACGCATCCGGCACAACTACTTTGTTGGGTGATACGACAATCAACACGATTAACTGGGTTGATTGGTATCAGCCGATCAACGGCAATTTTCGTCTCACAAAGTCTGGAACAGGCGCTTTTTCTTTGTTGAACAACTACCTTTTGTTGCGTGCTTCGAACAATATTGCCGGTGTCACAGTTAGCTCTGGTATTCTTAGTTACAAAAACCGAAACGCTTTGGGTAGCGGTACGGTCATTCTCAGTAACGGGGTAGCTTTGGCCCAAGACGGGGTCATCAATAATCTTCCCCTGACTGGAAACGATCAAACCGATCGATCCATACCGAACAACATCCGGTTGGATGGCGATGTGACCTTTGGTTCGCTCGGGCAAGCCAACCACTTGGGAGGGAACATTGATCTGAATGGGGGAACTTCCCGCGTCATCGCCCTGGGAAACACCACCTACCTTTATGGGGGGGTCACGAACGGAGGACAACTGGTCATCGACAATGGGACGGGAACGGGATCCCGCACCTTTGCTATATTTGGAACGGGGAATTACACCGGAGGAACCGTAGTCCGAACAAACGCAGCCTTGGCGGTGGGGAATGACCAAGCCTTGGGTAGCGGGGACTTGATTTTCACCAACACCTCGGGAAGCGGAACGGCAATTTTACGCGCTGCCACGCTGTCCACCGATGCAAACCAAGTCCGGACGATTGCCAATAATATCCGATTGGCAACCGGCTCGGTTGTCACGTTGGATGCCGTCACCACTGCACAGGACTCTATCGGGACCAACATTCCGGTGGCACTGAATATGGTCTTGGCTGGCAATATTTCCGGTGCTGGCGGCCTGACCAAGAGCAACACCAACACCGTAACCTTGTCCGGCAACAACACCTACACAGGGCCGACCACGGTGATGAACGGAACCCTGCGTGTCCAAAACTCCACCTTCACTGCGAATATCACCTCTAACGCAATCACGGTGGACTTCCCGACTCCTCCCGCGGCTGGTACCTACACCATACTTTCTAATCTCGCCGGGACGTACCCGACACCCACAGTGACCGGCTTGGCGACTGGCCAGACGGTCGGTTGGGACAGTGCAACCGATGTGTTAACAGTCAATGCTGCCATCACGCCTCCCTCGGGCCTTTCTTACACCCCCTCGTCGGTAACTGGTGAGGTCGGGAAAACCATCACGAATCTTGTGGCCAGCGTCACGGGTACCGTGACCAACTACTCGGTTAGCCCATCGCTCCCCGCCGGCCTTTCCCTCAACGCCAGTTCAGGGTTGATCAGCGGCACGCCCACGGCCATATCCAGTTCCGCCTCGTATACCATAACCGCGGCCAACGGGGGGGGGAGCAGCACCGCATCGGTGACCATTGCAATCAACAAGGGAACACCAAGCATCTCTGCGCCGCCGACGGCATCGGCAATCACCTATGGTTCGGCGCTGTCCGGTTCCACGCTGAGCGGGGGAAGCGGCAGTGTGGCGGGTAGTTTTGCGTTCACCAGTCCCTCGACGATTCCGAATGCGGGCACGGCCAGTCAGGGAGTCACCTTCACTCCCACCGATACGAACAACTACGACACCGCCACGACGAGCGTGAACGTGACAGTGGCCAAGGCCACCCCGACCATTAGCGTAGCTCCAACCGCCACGGGAATCACCCAAGGCCAAACCTTGGCCTCCTCCACCCTCAGCGGGGGAACAGCCAGCGTGGACGGAACCTTTGCCTGGACGGACTCCTCCATCACTCCCGCGGTTGGCGCCTCGCCGCAGGGTGTGACCTTTACCCCAACAGACACGACCAATTACAACACGGCCACCACGACAGCGAGTGTCACGGTGATCTCCGCCGGACCGACCTTTGAAAGCGTTTATCCCGGGGTCAATCTGGCTGATGTGGCTCCGAACGGACTGACTTACCTGATGAATTATGCATTTGGCGGAAGTTCCTCCAACGCGCCCACGTTGCCGACCCAAGATGTCAACGATCCAACCAAACTGGTCTTGGTGGCGGTGGTTCGCACCAATGACACGAATGTTAGCGTGGTGGGTGAAGCTGCGGTAAGCTTAGCTGATTATTCCAATCCTACATACATCACGTCAGTTCCAGGATCCACGAGCAACGTGAGTCAGGTCGGGGTGCCGACCGGTTGCCAGCGGCAGAAATTCAGCGTCGATCAGGGCTCGGCCGACAAGAAGTTCCTGAGGCTGAAGGCGACCAAGTAATAAGCCTCTAGGCTTTTAGATGACGGGCTGGAGCGAACCTCCAGCCCGTTTTGTTTTCAAGCTAGGGCGACCGATCCTCCGGTCGCCTCGATGAGTAGTGAGTGTTGGGCTTTGAGCGAGGCGGGCATGAGACTGCCCGCCCTACCTAAGTTTGAACGAGGAGGAATTAACATGGACCGTTAAGGGCAACGGCCCTACCAAAATTCCTTATATGTGCTAACTTATTGGAGATGAGGGCTTTTCTGCCCGCGGTTGGCTTTTTCCTTTTTCTGGGGAACGGGATGGTTCGTGCCCAATCCATTCTGCTGGGTTGGGATCTGCCCACCAATTCCACCACGAACACCGTG
>RFWS01000108.1 GCA_009921985.1 bacterium
ACGGTGGAGGTTGTGACGGCCGGAGTGACGGCCAAATCCGTCACCAACAACGTGCCCTCGGGAACCTTCACCTTTAAAAACGGCCCCATCACCACCGCCACCCTTGTCAAAGCCGGTGCGGGGATCCTGGTTTTTTCCAACGCCCCCAACGTTGATCACTCCATCTCCCAGATCAACCTCAACAGCGGAACCATCCTGATCCGGCTGGGTGAGGGGGACACGAACAACAACGCCCTGGGAGGGCCGGGCCTGACGATATCGGCTGGGGCGGTGTTTGACCAAGGCAACTCCAGCTACGACATCCTGCGTAACCTGAGTGGATCGGGCACGATCCGGATGACCAACCTGATCGCCAACACCAACCCCCTGAACACCAATGCCCTGGTTCCCAACAACGACATTCACCTGCGCAACTCTTCCAACACGGTCTTTGCCGGATCCTTTGAGGGGTTGGGCCAGCTCACGATCGACAGCGGCACCATCACCCTGACCGGGACCAACGTCCACACCGGGGGAACCTGGATTTCCAACGGCGCCACCCTCCGGCTTTCCACCCAGGCCTCTCTTCCGGTTCAAACCCAGAAAAGCCTGACCGCCTTGGACTCCAGCGGGAACTCTTACTACACCAACGGAGTCTTTGAGGTGGTGGATCTCCGGTTGAGCCGTCCGGATACGAACAGCACCTCCGGCGTGATGGGAACCTTGGAGCTGGATGACAGCCGGATCACCAACCTGGTGCTCAATCGCTCCATCGGTTCCACCCGGACAGCCGACATTTTCCGGGTGACCGCGGGAACAAACAGCGCGTGTACCCTTGAGCTGAATGCGCCGATCAACCTGAAAGGCCATCTTTCCGGTTACAACGCGGCCAACGGGGGTGGCTATGTGATTCTGCGGGGCACCAACCGGATCCAAGGCCTCAACGGAGTCATGCTGGAGCGCGGGGGGCGCATCCTGATTGGCGGTTCCCAATGTGTGGCGGCTGACCCGGATGCCGGCACGTGGGCTCCGATCACCTTCCTTGACGATAGCGGATACGCCCGGTTTGGCCTGGCGCCCGAGGTGACCGGCGAAGTTTCCCTGCCGAGCACTATCTTTGCCAACACCAACAGTACGGGGACCAACCGGCACGCTGCCATCCTCCTGTCGACCAACAGCGTCAACGGGGCACCGCAAGTTCTTCGCCTTTTGGGGGGAGTGGCGGGAGTGGGAGGATTGCGTTTGGCGTCTCCCGGCAATGGGGACGTGGGCTACCTCTACCTTTCCTCCGGCAACAGCTATGAAGGGGGAACACGCATCGGCACCGGTAAACTTTTCGTGCCTTCTGCGGATGCTTTGGGCAATACGAACAATCTCAAGCCTGCGAGCATCGGTCTGATTCGTTTTGAAACCCGGTCGGATAGCCACCTGGTGACCACGGAAGACATTGATTTTCCCGAGACACACTCCATTGCGATCGCTGGGAATAACATGGCCAATCTGGACAGCTCCAACCGCGCCATCCTTTGGCGGGGTTCCATCACGAACTTTGACACGGACACAAACGGCATCGGTGGGCATTTGAGGAAACTCGGTTCCGGTACCCTGACCCTGCTGGGAACCAACGGGTACACGGGGATTACGCGCGTCTCCCAGGGCACTTTGGTGGTGGGCGCTCCGGCCTCGTTGCCCGTGAACAACCGGGTCCAGTTCGGTCCATCTGGGACCTTACAGTTTGCCGCGGCGGGTTCGTATCCGATCGGCAGTATTTCGCCGGTGGTGATCACCAACAGCGTGGGAACCACCAACACGGAGACGATGGCCGGAGTTCTGGATTTGGGGGTGTCCGGAGTGAACGTGACCGTGGCCAGCGTGCCAGTTTGGCCGGTGGGCAGCACGCTGCGGGTGGCCAATCTGGCCAACGGATCCGTCAAGTTGCCGACCTCCATCACCTCGGATCAGCTTGCCATGATCAAATCGGCCGAAAATGCCGCGCTCTATGCGGGTATCGATGCCTCCGGAAATCTTTCGTTTTCCTCCACGCCGCCGGTTCCCGCCGGCCAGACTTTCTCCAACTGGAGCGGGGGAGCGGCCATCACCAGCAATCTGGTGTCCAAGTACGGGATCGGCGGGGCAACCAACAGCTCGGCCGCCTCCGAGGCCATCACCAGTGCCGTGGGGGGCAGCACCCTTTCCATCACTGCCGTGGTGCGGACCAACGACACCAAGCTCTCCGTGGTGGGGGAGGCGGCGACCGGTCTGACCAACTGGACCACCAACGGTGTGACCATCACACCCTCGGCGAACACGAGCGGGGTGCCAGACGGATGCCAGCGGCGGGTCTTTTCCGTCAACCGGGGAACGGATGACAAAAAGTTCCTGCGGTTGAAGACGAGCCTGCAGCCTTAAAATTTCCGGGCACTTGGATTCGGGGCGAAACTATCTTATTGCGGGAGCTTTCTCATTGGTCGTAGGAACGCAGTGCACAAATATGCGTAAAGCATTTAATTAAAGCAATAATGGGCAGCTATTTACGACTAATTTTGGCCTGAATTATTCTTTTTAGGCTAGGTTGAAAACACTAAATACTTGTGTAAGCATATAAGCGTAGATGAACAAATTTATGGAAAGCCCTGTCTAAAAGGAAATCGCACCATGAAGAAGATCCTCGCTCCTTTAGCTTTCAGCCTGATCGGAGTATATTCCTCCGCCCACGCGTTGACCCTGGTGGGATGGGATCTTCCCGGCAGCACTGCCAACACCAACGTCGCCGCATCGACTGCGGCCACCGGTGTGATCGGTGGAAATATGTCCAACAACGTGGGTCTGACACGGGACACTGCAAGCGCTGCCCGCTGGCAGTTTACCTCCTACAACCAAACCGGCACGGATGATGCTGCCATGACCAATGCCCTGGCGGGAAATGATTCCGTGGCTTTTTCGCTGGCAGCTTCGAATGGCTATAGCCTCACGGTGCGGGGCCTTGGGGCCTTCAGCTTTTACCGCAGTGGTTCCGGTCCCAAAAATATCGCCTTGCTTTACAGCTCCAATTCCAGCTTCAGCACCTACACGGTGGTCGCTACCAATGCCACCACGGGCACCAATTCCGTAACAACTGATTTATCCGCCAATACTGCCTGGATGACCTTTGCCTCCCCCATTACGATTGCGGAGGGAGCTACTGGCTATTTCAGGATTGTCGGGTACGGAGCCTCGGGAAGTGGTGGCACCGGTGGCTACGTTGCCTCGGGAACGGTCGACTTCTCGGTGGTCGGCGATGTCAATTCGCTGGGCATCTACACTTGGACTGGTGGATCAGGAACTTGGGTTGCTGGGGTAGCAGCCAATTGGCAATCAGGCGGTGTGTCGGCGAATTGGATCAATGGAAAGGATGTTTCCTTTGCTTCCGGCGGGGATTTGGCTGTGGATGCCGCGGGAGTGACCGCGGGAGCCTTGAGCCTTTCCGGTTCAACCCCAGTGAACCTGACGGGCGGTGCGCTTACGGCCGCTTCCATCATCGGGACGGCTGGCTCCTCCCTTAATTTGAACGGAGCCGCTGCGACGGTATCGGGCAATGTGGATTTGACGGATGCCACCTTGGGCGGGGGTAACCTTAGCCTTGGGGGAATTCTGGGGGCCAACATCACCACCGGGAATACAACCCTCGCAACCGCGATTGGCGGAGCAGGTTCTTTGAATAAAACCGGAGCCGGGGAATTAATCCTTTCCAGGACGAACACCTACAGCGG
>RFWS01000109.1 GCA_009921985.1 bacterium
GGCCGGGAGAGGGCTTCTTTAGCGGCCACCGAGGCTTTTGACTTCGCTGACAAAATCGCGGGCATCCCGGAACTGGCGGTAGACCGATGCGAAGCGGACGTAAGCAACCTCGTCGAGCTTCTTGAGGGCGTCCATGATCTTTTCGCCGATGGCGGTGGTGGGGATTTCCCGGCCGTACTTCTGTTCCAAGTCCTCGACCAGCTTATCGGCCGTCTTATCAATGAGTTCGGGGCTGACCGGGCGCTTTTCGCAGGCCTTGATGAAACCCATCACGATCTTACGGCGATCAAAAGGCTCGTAGCGACCATCGCGCTTGATGACCCGGAGATCCTCTCGCTCGATTTCCTCGTAGGTTGTGAACCGGTAGTTGCAGGACAAGCACTCCCGCCGGCGACGAACCACCGCCCCGTCTTTCCAGGGGCGGGAATCGATCACTTTATCTTGGTCAGCATCGCATTTTGGGCATTTCATACAACTCCTTGTGTTGAACTGAAACTACAAGTAGGCCGAATTGGGTCAATTAAAATTTTTATGTAAAAACAGGATTTTCTTTAGAAATGGTTATAGGTAATAGTTTTGTGAATATCTCGTAAAGAAGTCGGGAAACCGTAGAATTTCCAAAAAAGGTGACTATGATTTAATCGATGATCTGTTTAGGTCACCTTTCGGGTTTGGGTCGTTTTCTCATCCTGTCCCTCTCTCTAGTAGTGTTTTTTACGGATACTCCTATCTGTCTCAGTAACCCTAATGTTTATGTAAGTCGTTTCTGGCATAACCACCAACCGATCTATTGGCCGGAGTGGAATTCGAATCCGGAAGCCGAGAGGGTCCAGTTTGCCCAAGACTCCATCATCCTAAAATCGGGTCAGCTTTATGATTCAGGAGTAGCCCACCCCGAAAACGACCTTTCATCGATTTTCAGCGTAGGGGACCGGATCAACGCCTATCAAAGTGGCCCCCGCAATTCCTTGGGCAAGGTCAACAGCGGTGGTTATGCGATGAGCTACTCCGGATCCCTGATGAACAATGTGGCCAGTCTGGGTGCAGCCAATTCACTGGGCTACGGAACCGGATGGTGGGATGGGAACCGAGATGCCCGCAATTGGAAGACGCCCGGGGGAAGTCCGAAGATGGATCTGGTCGGATTCACCTACCACCACTCTCTGGCGGCGGTTTTGCCCAAGGAGGTATTTCGCAAAGAGATCCAGATCTTCAAGGAGGCTTACTACAAAGCCTGGAATACGGGGAGCGTCACCAATCACTCCAAGGGATACTTCCCCACGGAAATGGCGTTTAGCCGCCACATGATCGATGTGCTCGCAGATGAAGGTTATCAGTGGACGATTGTGGCAAGCCACCACTTGAGCCGCACCTTGCCCTCCTACATGGGCGATCCGACTTATACCGCTCCCGAGGCAAACAGCTGGAAAATTTATTCCAGTCCGCCCAATCCTGCCGACCAGTTGGGAACCGCCAGCGGAGGGGCTTGGTGGTTTGGGACCGGAAATGTCGGCGAGACAGCTAGAAATTATGCTCCTTACGCTTATCAGTTGCACAAGGCTGAATATGTGAACCCTGAGACGGGGGCGGTGAAAAGCATCATCATGGTGCCGTCCGATGACATCCAGAGTTATAAGGCGGGCTATTCAGGATGGCAGAAGGGCTTGGTTGACGGAAACATTGCCCCCTACGCCAATGATTCCGCTCGACCCTGTCTCGTCATGCCGGCGACCGACGGGGATAATGCCTGGGGCGGGGGTTCCTCCTCGTGGGATGGCGATGCACCCGGCTTGATGAACAACGGAACTTATCCAGGAGTAGCGATTCAGGATTTCGTCAACCAGTACGGCGGAAATGCCGATACCGTGCACATTGAGGATGGCGCGTGGATTTTTCCGGAAAGCGATTATGGATCGCCCAACTTTCTCAAATGGGTCGAACCGCCAGCCGGCGGGCAGATCAGCAGTCGCGTGCCCAACACGCAGGTGGATATTGAAACGCCTGGCTTCACGCCGAAATTCTACAGCTGGGCCCCAGTGATTGCGGGGGCCAACTGGTGTCAGACCGCCGAGCAGATGATCCGCAGCGAAGGAGGATCAGTCCAAGCCTGGAAAATCCAAGATCCTTATGACAATTTTAATAGCAAAACCTACAGTAATCCCAACCTTGCCGAAAGAGCCTGGCACATCTACCTGGCGGGATTGGATTCGGGCTTCAACTATTACGGCGGAGAAGGCAATGATGATGAGGTGAAGTCGTCCCTAGCGACTCGCCGAGCCTATGAGCTGCTCAATACCTATGTGAATGCGCGTAAAGCTACGAACGACCTGACTCCGCCCACGGTCTTTAAGCCCCAACGGTTTCCTTATAATCCGGGCGGGTACACGTTCGGGTGGTTTAATTCCATCCCCGGAAACGACAGGGCCTTGAAAAAAATGAATTCCGAATTCTACGTGTGGACCCACGCCTACGACGTGTCCGGAATCACCAACATCATCTTAAAAATCCGCAAGGACAACGACGGGACGAACTCTCTCTCCAGCAAGGCCAACGAGGTTTACAACCCGGCGGCTTTGGGGCTGACCAACGAGGTAGGTGCCTGGGTCTCCATTCCCATGACGAAGCGGACGCTACCCTCGACCGCGGCGGCGCTCACGGCTGCCGCCAATAATTCCAAGATCGCGTATTTCGATCAAGCGGTCTCACCCGTGGTGGCGGATTATTATTTTGCCCGGATCGACAACAGCAGCTTCCCCAATTTCAGGAACAACCTTTTTGATTATTACATCGAGGCGACCGATTCACGGGGGAACGTCAGCAAGTCGGATATACAGCACGTTTTTGTGGCGGACGACGCTGGGGGCACCGGTGGAGGAGGAGGTGGTAGTGGTACTCCGACCGGTCCGGTGGTGACTAGTCCGTCCCCGCCTGTGGCTGGGCAACCTGTCACGGTCACGTACTCGGGAACATTGGCTTCGCAGTCGTCTGTTAACATCCACCACGGATTCAACGGGTCTAATTGGACGACGAGCCCTGGCGTAGCGATGACGAAGAGCGGATCGAATTGGATCTTTAGTTATACCGTGCCGTCGGCGGCCACCAACATCGCCATGGTTTTTAATTTTAATGGACAAAATCCGTGGGACAACAATGGCAACAACAACTACTCTTTTTCTGTCACCAATCTGCCGATCACCAACCCGCCGGCTGCCCCCGCTGGGTTATTGGCCAGTTCCGTCACCAGTTCCAATGTGGTGTTAAACTGGAATTCTTCAGTCACCGCCTCCTCCTATATTCTCCTTCGAAATGGACAGTCGCTGGCCGTAACTTCCGGTACCAACTTCAGTGACTCCGGAGTGGAACCTGAAAAAAGTTATAATTATTCACTCTACGCATCGAACAGCATTGGCCTCTCTGCGGATTCCAGCGAAGTTTTTGTATCCACACCTTTTTTACCTCTGAATGCAAATCAGATCTGTTTGATCAATGCGACTAATCCGGGCCAAGTTACCTGGAGTCTCTTTCAGTTCCGTGGGCGGGCTGGCTCGGCCTTCACCAATGGATTGACCTGGTCAAACTCCGGTACTGGTGCCACCGGTTCGGTGGTTTTTCCTGGCGGAAATGTGACCAATGGTTGGGAGTGGAGCGCCATGATTCCTCTGGGGGCAGGTTTCAACAACGTAAGTTTTATCGGATCCTACAACGGCTCTCCCACTCAAATATTT
>RFWS01000110.1 GCA_009921985.1 bacterium
CGGGGAAGCGGGAATCCCCGTGAGGCGCAGCTCCGCACCGTGGTTGGGGCTGCCGATTTCGCTCACGGAGAGGAATTCTCTCCCCCGGGCCTACTCCTCGTCGAACTTTCTTTCCACCAGCTGGAGAAGCGACTGCACTGCCTCCAAAGCCCCGGGCCCCGTCGCGGTAATCCGTATTTTGGAGCCCATGCCCGCCGCCAGCATCATCAATCCCATGATGCTTTTCCCGTTGATCATCTCCCCGTCCTTTTCCACGTGGATCTCGCATTTGTGGCGGTTGGCTTCCCGGACGAACATCGCCGCCGGCCGGGCGTGCAGACCCAGTCGGTTTTTGATCACCGTTTCGTGCGCGTGCTTGGCTCCGTCCGCGGGGGCCATCGTCAGCGGTCCTTGAGATTGAGCCGCGTCAGCAGCTTTTCGTTGAATTCCATCGCAGAGAACTGGCCCATCGTCTTCATCTTCTGGTCCAGGGCCGCTACCTGTACCAACCCGGCCAGATCACGCCCCGGTCGGATCGGAATCTTCACGTGGGGAATCTTGAGGCCCAGGATCTCGTAAAACTGCTGATCCAGGCCGGTGCGCTCGATTTCCCCGACCTTTTCCCACTCCATCAGGGTCACCACTAGATCCAGGCGCTTTTCCGTCCGAATGGCCCTTCCCCCGAAGAGGGAAGCAACGTTGATGATCCCGATCCCGCGCACCTCCATGAAGGTCCGGGTCACTTCGGCCGAGGTAGCCATCAGCTCCCGCCCTTCAATCAAGCGCAGCCGGGTGATGTCGTCCGCCACCAGAGAATACCCCCGCTCCACCAAACCCAGCGCGCATTCGCTCTTACCGATGCCGCTTTCTCCCCGGATCAACACCCCGACCCCGAGAATGTCCACCATGCTGCCATGTTCGCTCGTGCTGGGGGCAAAATCCTCCTCCAGACAGAGCGTGATCAGGTTGACGAGTCGCGGGGTCACGATCGGGGAAATAAAAACCGGCACCTTGGCAGCCTTGGCCTCCTTGACGACATACGCAGGGGGTCGGAGGTTGCGGCTAAAGACGATGCAGGGGATTTTCCTCTCAAGGATGGCCCGGATTCGTTTGGGGCGTTCATCCGGATCGAGGGAATTCAGGCAGGCCATCTCGCTTTTTCCGATCAGCTGCACCCGCTGATAGGCGAAATACTTCATGAAACCGGTCAGGGCCATGCCGAGCCGGTTGACCGCGCCCTCGCGGATGGTCCGATCCATCCCCTCCTGGCCGGTGACCAGTTTGAGTTGGAGACGCGAGGCGTGCTGGTTGAAGAAATGTTCAACCGTCACCGCCCGGGGACGTCGAATCGGGCTCATGGCAAGTTAGCCCGCATAGCCCCGGGGGTGGGCCTGATGCCAGTCCCAGGCGCTGGAAAGGATCTGCTCAAGGCTCGAATGCACCGGTTTCCAGCCTAACTCCCTCTGCAGTTTTTGCGAGGCCGCAACCAGCTTGGGCTTTTTGGTGATTTTTCGGGCCGCCTCAACCACCTGCCGCACGGAATAGCCGTTTCCCGTGCCCACATTGAAAAATCCCGGCTGTTCCCGGTCCAGGGCCAGGATGTGGGCAGAGGCAAGATCCCTTACGTGAATGTAATCCCGGATACAGGTCCCGTCGGGGGTCGCGTGCTGTTCCCCGAAAACCTCAACCTGCGGCTTCTGCCCCATCGCGGCGAACAGGACGTTGGGGATGAGATGGGTCTCCACCCGGTGATGCTCCCCCCGCTCGGCCGAAGCCCCTGCCGCGTTGAAGTAGCGGAGACAAGTGGGAATCACGCCGTGAATCTGGGCGTACCAGCCCAGGATCTGCTCAAACACCAACTTGGAGTGGCCGTACGGATTGATCGGCTTCTGGGGCGTGGACTCGTCCATCGGCACCCGCTCCGGCAACCCATAGGTGGCGCAGGTGGAGGAGAAGATGATCTTTTTGCATCCGGCCGCCACCATGGCGTCAAGCAGGTTGAGACCACCGCTGACGTTGACGCGATAATACACCGAAGGATCCCGCATGCTCTCGGGCACCAGGGCCTTCCCGGCGAAGTGAATCACGGCACCCGGTCGGTGGTCCTGCACGGCCCGCAACAGCAGGTCGCGGTCCAACAAGTCCCCCTGTAGAAACACGGCCCGGGGATGGACCGCCGCCTTGTGGCCCTCGCTGAGGTTGTCCCAGACCACCACCTCGTGGCCGGCAGTGAAAAGCTCCTCCACACACACGGAGCCGATGTATCCGGCTCCCCCTGTGACGAAGACTTTCATCGCCGCGTCGTTTTCGGTGCGGTTCCGCTACTCCTTGAGGTTCATCGCCAGAAGGAATTCCACGTTGTTCTTGGTCTTCTTCAGACGTTCCAGCAACAACTCCATCGCCTCCACCGGGGGCAACGAGGAGAGGGCCCGGCGCAGGATGTGGATCCGGGGCATCTCGTCCGCATGATAGAGCAGTTCTTCCTTTCGCGTGCCGGACTTGGAGATGTTCACGGCCGGATAGACCCGCTTGTCGACGAGGGCTCGATCCAGATGAATCTCCATATTCCCGGTGCCCTTAAACTCCTCAAAGATCACCTCGTCCATCTTGCTTCCGGTATCGACCAACGCCGTGGCGATGATTGTCAAGCTGCCGCCCTCCTCGATGTTCCGTGCGGCCCCGAAGAACCTCTTCGGCTTGTGGAGCGCGTTGGCGTCCACCCCGCCGGAGAGGATCTTGCCGCTGTGCGGCTGCATCGTGTTGTAGGCGCGCGCTAGGCGCGTGATGCTGTCCAGCAGGATCACCACGTCCGTCCCCTTCTCCGCCAACCGCTTGGCCCGCTCGATGACCATCTCGGCCACGTGAACATGCCGGTCGGGCGGCTCGTCAAAGGTGGAACTGATCACCTCACCCTTGACGGAACGCTCCATGTCCGTCACCTCCTCCGGTCGCTCGTCGATGAGTAGCACGATGAGGTGGGCCTTGGGATGGTTGGCGGTGATCGAGTTGGCAATCTTCTGCATCAATACGGTTTTTCCGGTCCGCGGCGGCGCAACGATCAGGCCACGCTGGCCAAACCCGACCGGGCTGATCAGGTCGAACGCCCGCATCGCCATGTCCTTGAGTTTTTCGTTCTCCAGGATGACGCGTCGGTTCGGGAAAAGCGGGGTGAGATTGTCGAAATGAATCGGCGGCTTGCGTTTCGCCACATCGTCGCCGCCTACGGTGTCGACCGTGGCCAGGGCAAAGTAGTGATCCTTGTCGATCGGCGACCGAATCTCTCCGCCCACCCGGTCTCCCCGGCGCAATCCGTACTTCCGGATCAATCCGGGGTGCACGTAGATGTCCTCTCGGGTCGCCAGATAGTTGTTCGCCTGCAGACGCAGAAAGCCGTAATGGTCGGGCAGGATTTCCAGGATGCCCTCCCCGGCCACGCGGCCGTTGTTCATCGCATGGCGCCGCAGAATTTCGAAAATCAGCTCGTACTTGCGCAAGCCACCGGGATTTTCCACGCCGATTTCTGTGGCTTTCTCGGCCAGGTCCGCAAAGGACATATTCTGCAGATCATCCAACCGCATGAGCGGGCCGGTCGGACGGGGTGCCTCAGGCGCACCACCTTCCCCGCCACCATCCGTACCGCCCTCCTCCGGCATCCGGCGATAGTCATAATCGTCGCGATATCCA
>RFWS01000012.1 GCA_009921985.1 bacterium
AAACTTCCGATTTTGCCTTTCCGCCTTTCGAACTTCCTAAATTACAAATCCAAACCCCGAATTCCTTAACCCCTTGATCCCTAATCCTAAAATCTCCACTTCATTCCGAACTCCGCTGCTTGAGTGAAAAAGTTCTGCATGGTGTAGCCAGCAAAGTCGGGAGCCAGCACGCCGTTGACCCGGTAAGCGAGGGAGACGTCGAAGCCGGGGGCGACCTGGTATCCAAAGCCCAAATAAGCCTCCCAAGCTCCCATGAAGTTGGACTGGTTAAAGTCCCCCTGCACCTGAATATCACCGGAAATGGTGCCGATGGTCATTTTTTGAAACATCCCGCCGCCACCGCCGCCGAGAAAAGGGCGGTAGCCTCCCTCCAGTGGATAGGAGAACTCCACGTTGACGATCAGGGGAACTTGCAAGAGATAGCCTTGGGCGTCGGCCGTGACGGTGCCGTTGAGGTTGGGGTTGCCGCCGGTGCCGGTGAAAGTGCCGCTGCCGCTGATGGTGTAGGAGTCGACCGTGTTGTAGACGCAGCCGGTCTCAAACTCGAACCCGATCCACTCGTTGAGGCGGTAGCCTGGGGCGAAGTCAAACCGGAAGCCCGGATTGAAGGCGACCGACTCATAGCTGATCGTGCCTGTAAAGTTGCAGTTGCCCACCAGTGGATTGATATTCTGCTGGGGGTATGAGCGGCGGCGACTTTGAATTCACATCGGTGATGTCCAGACGCTGGGCATGAAGGTCGAAGGCTAAAAGTAACAAAAGGACCAGGCTGAAAGCAGATTCCGAAATTCGGATTTGGAAATTCGAATTTCGGAATCCTAACTTCCTTAATCCCATAGCCCCTGAACCCCTGAATCCCTTGGGGTTCTTTTGGGCGGAATACTCTTTCATCTTAAGTACGACCTAGAAGCGAATCGTCACCGTCCCCATGATCGACATCGAGGGTACGGACTGGCCGGCGAGGGAGTTGAGGTAGCGGAACTGGACGTCGACCATCAGGTCCGGTTCGCCCGGATTGATCTGGACTCCGCCAAAGCCCTGGAAGGCCGTGACCGTCTGGCTGCGAGTGACGTCGTTGGGCCCGCCGGTGATGAACATCTGACGAAAGATTCCGCCAGCGCCGCCACCCGCTACCAAGCGCACCATCGAGCCGGCGAGGGGATCCGTCCGAAAAATAAAATTTCCCATCATCGGTACCTGGAAAAGCTGCAGATTGGTGACTTGGTTCATGTCTGTGGCGCTGATGCCACCTAGCTGGTTTTGGTAAACGGAGTTGTAAAGGAAGCCGCCTTCGATTTCGAAGGCCACGTTGTCATGGAACTGGGCACCGAGCATCAATCCCGTGGCAAAGCCTGGCTGGAAGGGGACGTCGCCGCTGATGCCAAAGTCCGGATAGTCGACGGTGGTGACAAAGCTCAAGCCCACGCCCGTGCGGACATAGAACGGAGTGAGGGCGGACGCGTCCCCTTCCGCAGTAGTGCTCGCCCCTGTCTCGGCCGCTTTCTGACCCGGCAGCGGCGCGTCTACCAGTTCCTGGTTGGGATCGAGTGGGGTGGGCTTGGCCGGATCCTTGGCGGAAGCCGCCTGTCCTCCGTAGGTCGGCGAATTTGTTGAGCCTGAGCGAAGAAGGGACGGGGACGCGTCTTGAGCCAATCCCCCGGAAATTCCGGAAACGAGCAGGAGGCAGAGCACACCCCAACGGCGCATGCGCTGACGCTGGGTGCGGACTCCGCCGCTTCAAGTGGCTAACAGACAGGAAAAAAAGAACGTGTGAACAGTCTTGGAAATGTCACGCCACCGGGTGTCACTTCAGGGGTTCGGGGTATAAAAAAAATGGCGCGGGTCGGCTTTGGCCTTGCGGAGGACAAAACCCTGCCCGACGGGAATCTGGTCCAAATAAGAGGCAGGGGAAGCCCAGTCCCTATTTGGAAAAACGGGGTGCAGACGTCTCCAGCGGATTCCTCCATCGGCCTGTAGTTCGGGTGCGTAAACGAACCGGTCTTTTCCTGCCCAAATTTCGATTAGATCCTGCGTGGGAGAAGGTTTAGCCGCGCCTTGGAACCCCTCCCGGGTGGTGCCCCAGTCTACCCCGAGGCGAAGATCTCTGGGGTATGGATAAGCAAGCAGATTGATGCCCGCTTGCAGGGGCAGCGCGGTGGGCCAGGTCTTGGTGACGCCGCTGAATCCAAGGGCTGACCCACGTCGTTCTCCGAAGGTCGTGGCCACAGCGGTGCCGGGAGGAATCACCATTGGCTGGTTGATCTTGGCGAGGCTGGCGGAATATGGATCGAGCCAGGCCAGCAGATTTTGGGAATCCAAACGCGGAGTTGCGCTGCGAGTCCCCGCCGGGCTTCCCGGTCCGGCCACCGAGAAGAAAAAGCTGTCCCCTTTCTCTCCGGCGAAGATCAGGCGGTTTTTTACGGTCTCGCCCCACAGGGCTTCCACGGTGAGATGTCGGCGCACTTCCAACCTTGCCCCGATCATACTACCGTCGGGGAGGCCGCGGGTATTCAGCGGGGAGGCCATCACCACCAGGCTGTGATCGCTCCGCGTGCGGGTGGCCGCTTCATCAATTTCCAGACGGTGCCCCAACCAGGCGTGGGAGGGAGGAGCCACCACCTCGGCGTAGAATTCCTCCCCCGGAGGCAGGGCGGAACCGAAAGGTTTGTCCTGAAACGTCGGATTCCAGCTGATCACACTGCCTTTCACTGAAACCACCGTGCCGGCATCCAGAGCGGGAGCCATCACGGGGAAACCCGCGAGCTCCAGCCGACATCCGGTTTGCAAAATGTAAGGCGAGGATTCCTGTGCGGAACCATGAGAGCCGAAACCGAGAAAAAGAAGGATCGTCAGGCAAGCCGCCGTAAAAAAGGGGGAATCTGATTTTTTCATGGGGGGGATTCCCTTACTGAACGGTGAGATTCACGGCCTTACGGGTCCAGCCCTTGCCATTCTGCATAAAAACCGTGACCGCATAGGTTCCGCTGGTGGTTGGGGTTCCGTAAATTCTCCCTGTGGAGGATTCGAGAAAGATTCCCGGGGGAAGACCCAAGGCGGAAATCATCACCCCGCTGGAAGCTGCGTCGAGCAACCTGCGGTTGTCGTTGAGGGAAATCGTGGCATTTTTCATCAGGATGCCTGGGCTAACCGGGGCCAGCGAGGGGGCCGGCTTGCTGTTGGCTACGCTGAGTACCACCGTCCCAAAGCCGGGTTGCCAATCCGCCGGATTTGTGGATCCGGGGCGGTACGAATTGTAGGCGGTCACCGGGATCGCAAAAATGCCCCCCACCGCTGGAGTTCCCGAAATGGTGTTGCCCGCCAAGCTGAGGCCCGAGGGCAAATTGCTGGCAGAGTAAGCGGTCGGAAAATTGGAAGCGGTCAGTACCAAGGAAAGGTTTTTACCCACCGCCCCCAGAATCCGGTTGGTCAGAGGGCTAAAATAAGGAGGGTTGGTATTGCGCAGGAGAAAAGTCACGGTCGAGGTAAGGACTCCGCCTCCCTCGTATCGCAGTCCTGAGTTTGCCGTTACGGTGACTGGATAAGCAAAGGGGAGGCTGATGCTCCGATTCACGCCCGAAACAAGTCCGGAGGGTAGGCCGCTCAGTCCCGGGGGAAGGTTGGAAAAGGTTAGACTGGCATACGATCCTGCATCCGTCTGGATATTGGTGGAGAAGGGTTGGCCCACATCCACTTCAACCACGTTGGTTCCCACAAGCATGGTTGGGGCGGGGGCCACGATCCGCAGGGGCACGGTGGTCGAGGCGGACACGGTGTCTGCGCCGACCGTGCGGTTAGCGGCCAAAGTCAGAGTCAAGTTCGTCGTCCCTTTGGCCAAGGGCAGGGCATTGGTGGCAATGGTGAGGCTGGTTCCATTGAAACTGACTCCGGTGGTGGGGGGAAATACGGTGCCGGTGAGGTTGGTAAAACCAGCCGGCTTCAGGATGGTGACGGCGCGGGCGACTCCCGCAGTGGCCAGGACTTGTCCTCCGGTGAGCTCCCCGGTTGGCACCGTAATGGTTGGGGCGCCCACGGCCAGGGAGAAGTTGGTGGTGGCAAATTCACCGTCCGCAGAGGCTTGGATCGTGACGTCATTGGTGCCGGTGCTTGTAGGGATTCCCGAAAGCGTGCCCTGGCTGGAAAGAGAGAGGCCGAGGAGGTTGCCGGCGGTTACGGTGTAAGTGGGGCTGTTTCCGGTTGAAATAAAGGTGAAGTTGTCAATGGCCACCCCTGCCGTTGCCCCGATAAGGTTGGTGGTGGTGGTAAAAGAGAGGGAGGAGGGCTGCACGACCAAACGTAGGCTGGCGGAAGCCGACTTTCCACTCACGCTGTTGGATGCCACCAAACCGATTAGGTTGGTCGATCCGGTGGCGGCAGGCGGATTGAGCGTAATGATCCCATTGGAAGCCAGAGTGGCCCAGACAGGAAGGTTAGTCGTGGCGAAACGGTCCGCGCCATGGTTCGCTTGAATTACATAGTTCCGTGAGACGCCTGCGGGTATCGTCAGGTTGGTGGGACTGGTGATCCTTCCAATTCCTCCGGCCAAAGCTCCAAGGACAAACCGTGCATTGGCCGGGTCGTAGCCACCCAAAAGGAGATTCAAGGTATCCTGGGCGGGCACCAGGCCATTCACGTCGGCCAAATAAAGATCGGCGTTGCGTGTGCCCAAAAAAGCGGAGGTGGGGAAGATTCCAGTTCCGCTTCCCGCCGCCTGGGAGCGATCCGCCATCCGGAGCACCGCCATTTCCGAAGCAGACCCGGGGGATGAGTTGTCGTAGAAAATAAGATAAATATCCTTGCCTCGGATCGCGGCGCTGGCCATGTCACCGTCCAAGGTGATGATCCCCTGATC
Source organism: bacterium (assembly GCA_009921985.1). Taxonomy (GTDB): domain Bacteria; phylum Verrucomicrobiota; class Verrucomicrobiia; order Methylacidiphilales; family Verrucolacustridaceae; genus Verrucolacustris. The sequence goes on from RFWS01000012.1 coordinate 4,850, forward strand.
CGGGTCGGTGAGATAGGCATCGGCCATGGTGAAAGAGCCGAATTCTGTGAAGGAGGATTCCACGGTAGAGCGAACCTCCGCTGCGGTGCTGTTCCCGGCCAGGTTGGCGAGCAGTTGCCCCGGGGTCACGCTAAAGGCCCCCGCCCGCACGGTGAAGCCGGCCAGGGATGCCCCTGTGGAAGTGGTGATGCCGGTGTTGTCGCCTAGGGCGGAAGGGAAATAAATGGACAAGGTATCCGCCCGAATTTGATGGGCAGGCAGGAAAATGAGCACACCGAGAGCAAAGCCGACAAGCCCAGGAACCGAGGAAGTGCTCGTTCTGCAAGGAAACAATCTTTTCTCCCTGGCCTCTCGATTGGTACTGAGACCGACCTTGACTGGCCTTCCAACGCTCATCAAGAGCATACAACACAACTTTTTTTTAAAATCCAGATGGGCACATTTTTGTCATCCAATTGTCACATTGAAAAAACACGCGAATTTATATGAACCAATCAATAAATTGCCTGCATGGGTAGCAACCTTTTTTCCTTGATCGCAGGCCCAGAAATTATGGCAACTCTATGCCAGCTTTTGTAAAATGTTGATGAATAGAATATCTATAATGATTTCGTCACCGAAATGTAACAAAAAACCGGTGGAAACTTTTAGGTCTACGATCATATTACTCAAAATGAACTTTAAAAAATTTCAAACAGGCACCCTGTTTCAACCCAAAAAAGGAGCAACGATTAAATCCATGAAATCCAACCCACCCCTCGCCACCATTCTCCGCAACTTGGCTCTTGCCGGTTTCGCTTCCAGCCTTCTCTCGGTCCCGGCTCTCGCCGGTTTGGCCACCCCGGTTGCCGTAAACACGCTGACGGTTCCGTCCAGCACCACCGCGGTTTTGGGCACGCCCTATGCCCGTCCTGTCGAGGCTTTTGGCACGGTCTCCAGCACCTCAGTTACGAACAGTAACACCCTTTTAACGGTCAGTGTCGATCTCAACGGTGGCTCGCCTGCCCTGCCAGCCGGCACTGGAAATACCGATACCAGTCTTTCCAACACCGACGAGAATGTCGACGGTTGGTGGGTAGTGGAGATCCTTGACGGTCCTGCGATCGGTCTGGTTCTGGACGTGGTGGGTGGTACTTCCAACAGTATTACGGTCAAGGGGACCCTTCCCTCTTCCATCAATCTTTCCTCTGGATCCAAGTTTGCCCTTCGTAGGGCTTGGACTCTGGCATCTCTCTTAGGAACTGCCTCCACAACTAATCCTTTCGGCTACGGTAGTACACCCACCGCGACCACCGTGAATGGCAACGTACAAATCCTCGATTCCGCCAGCGGCTCTTTAACTACCTACTACATCAACAAAGTCGGAACAGGTTCTGCTAATTGGCGTTCAAGCCAGACTGGTACGGCAAATAAAAACCACGTTCCGCTTGGGCTTGGGAAGGGTTTTATCGTCGTTAATCTTAAAACCAACCCTCTAACTTTCACCGTTTCCGGGGACTACCGCACTGCCCGCACACGGCTGATTATGGCTGGAGGTAAAAAGACTCTTCTTGCCAACCCGGGGGTTTATGGCACGGATTTCATCGCCTCGGGCATCCCGACTACTTCCCCTAACCGGGCAAACTCCATCCCCAACGCAGCCACCGACTCCTACCAAGTTTGGAGCACCTCTGCCAAGGCCTTTGCCCTCTACCGGATGGGGGATGCCACTTCATCCAATGGTCCGACGGCGTTCCTCGGCTCTACTCGAACGAATCCGGCAATCTCTGCTTTCAGTTCCATCTTGGTGACCCCCTATGGATCAAATCCTGCCGTGATTACCATCTCTCCGGCCCTGAATCCGTAAAAAGGTTTCCACACACCCAAACTTCACCCAAGACAGTGAAAAGATCTTCAAACCTACTTCGCAATGGGGTGTTATCCATTGCCCTTGTGTTTGCAGGGATGGTTAGTACCCCCACATCAAGCCACGCCGCCACGATCGAGTTGACTGTCGCGGGATATTATGGGGGGAATTTATTGGCTAACAGCAGCGTTCTGCCTGCGGGCACCACCGTTGAGCTTGGTTTCTTTTATTCGGGTGGAGTTTTCACAACGTCCTCTAACGTTTTGTCTGCTTTGGCAAGCGTTGCCACCACCTCCGAGTGGAGTAATTTTCGTCTCAATTCCGGCTGGGTGAGTTGCGGATCTGTTTCTGTCGGATCTAACGGTGATTTTAACTTGGTCTGGTCCTCCTTGGACACAAGCAGCCCGGGTTTAGGGTCCGAATTTGATTTGAATCCCACAACCGGCGCTTTGGCCTCCCAAAATCTTGTTGGTAAAACCCCGTTCCTTTGGGTTCAAACTGCGAATTCCCTTGAATCGGGACTTTTTGTATCCAGGCAGACTTTGCCTTCCGCGGGTTTTGGTGTTTCCTTCCAGATTGACGCCACTGCCGGGGAAACCGGGGTGACCGCTCTGCGCGGTACGGTCACAGATTCCGGTCTCAAAACAGCCACCCTCTCGGCAGGAACCTCCTCGAATAATGTGGTTCCCACGTTACGCCTTCTTGTTGCGGGGCTTCCCTCCTACTCCGGGGGGAACACAGTGATCACGCATAGCTTTGCCATCAATGCGAATGGTTCCTACGTGTTGGAGTACAAAAGCTCTCTCGCTGATGCGTGGAAAACTCAAAATATTAGCGTCGTGAACAGCAATAGCTTCACGGTCACACTCACCAACAATGGAGTCGATTCAACCAACGACTGGAAGAACCGGATGTTCTTCCGCGTAAAAAACGGTTAACACCCAAAAAAAAGGAAATCCAAAATGAATCTAACCAAACAAATTTTCGGAGCAGTCCTCGTCGCTTGGCTCGCCCAAGTTTCAGTGGGCCTCAGCCAAACCACCGAAGTCACGGCTAATCTTCTCTCCATTATCCAAAGGGCGTCGGGGGGCAGTTCCTCCGACCAGTTTCAAGTTTCGTTCGGATCCCTGAACGGCGGACTCGCCTCATTGCTGACGAAGGATAGCAACGCCAACGGCGCCGCTGGCTTTGCTGCTTGGTACGGCAGCAATTCGCGGACTCTGCTAAGCTGGGGAGCTGTCACCGGTGCCGACATTACCGATGCTGACCAATTCTACCGATACTACGGTGCCAATACTTCTCTTCCCACGTATCAGGGGGCGGCGCTCAACAGCATTTATAGCAACTCCCAAGATAACCGTGCTTTGGCTTTTGTGACCTATTCAAGTGGATCGACAGTCCAGGAGATCGGTCTCTACGACTTGGGCTTTTCTTGGGGCAACCCTGCTGATACCGGAAGTTATCCGTTTGGCCTCTACGACTACATCACCTTGGGTGCGGACGCGCCGGTAACGGCAGTGTACGGCTCGGCGGACCCCAACACGGGAACCTACGGAACCCTTTCCACTTCCACAGTGCCAGAACCGTCTTCGGCCTCGCTGATGCTACTCGGAACGGTGGGCGTTCTCGCCTTCCGGCGCCTTCGTAAAACCAACGTCTAACCATCAAAGAATCACCCTAAACCCGGAAATCCAAAAATTATGAAAAACAAATTCTTCCTCAGCTTGCTTGCTGTACTCGTCCTGGCTCAAATCCAGACCCAAGCTGCCAACTTCGTGGACGTCTCCAACCTGGGAGGTGGTCTTGTGGAAACCACATCTTCGGGGGCCACGAACGGCGTCAACGTTAATGCTACCCTGATCGCCAAGGATCAGCGGTGGACTCGAGACAAGGTCTATATTCTTTCCAAAAACACCATTATCAAGGCTGGTGTCACGGTGACCATCGAACCCGGGACTCTCATTCGCTGCGAGTTTCCCACGGTCGATTCCTCAAGTGGTTTGAATCCGTCCGATCCCGGAGCCCTTCTCGCTCATCGCGGAGCCCGCATCATTGCCGCAGGCACCTCGGAAGCTCCCATTATCTTTACCACAATGGACGATCCGAATGTGCCAGGAGGCAACAGCACGATTCCCGCAGTGGAAAATATGGGAGTTTCGGGCGCCAGCAAGACCGAGGGCAACCAGAAAATTTATAAGGATTACACCACCGCGGGGAATGTCACAGCTGGCTCCGTGGGCAGCGGGGAATATTCCTTAAAGGATGATTTGGCGGTATCCAACGTTCGTTCCTACAGCACCGATCCGTCGGTGGCCAACAACATCTTCTCCCTGGATGCCAAGTACGGTGGTATTGTCACGGCGGGTCGTGCCAATGTCGCTGCACGCATGCCCACCACCTCGGTGGTAAACAATGCGCGGACAGCAACCCAGGCCGACGGAACCGGCGGTGGCAGCACCACTCCTGGTTACACAGGGGCTTCAGGTACGGAGCAGATTGAAGGAATGGCCGGATTCACGGGCTACACCTGGTACGGTGGTGATGATGACTTGGACAGCTCGGGGACCCTCCGGTTTGTTCAGACACGTTTCGGCGGATATGTTATCGCCAGTTCTAAAGAGCTGAATGGGTTTACTTGGTGCGGGACCGGCCAGCGTACGGTTGGCGAATTTGTGGAATCCTTTGGCAACGCCGATGACGACAACGAATTCTTCGGCGGTTGTGTGGGGCTGAAGTATGCCATCGGAGCCTTCAGCGGCGACGACGGCTTCGACACCGACCAAGGCTACTGCGGTGTTAACCAGTTCCTTTTGCAAATTCAAAACTCGGTCGATGTCGCCGGCAACAACACCTTGGTCAGCCCAGTCTCCAGCGGGACGGGTGCGAGTGGCAAAAGAGTTGAGAATGCCGGTGATCAGCTGGGTGAAAATGACGGCCCGGAAAATGTCGATTACACAGCCGGTCCCGGTGCTCCTCTCTCCGTTTTTACCCATGCCAACATGACTGCGATCGGTCGTGGGTATGGCCCGAGTGGTTGGGTCAGGCCCCTCGGTGGTACAGCCGGAATTCCCTTGGACGGGCCTAATTTCCGCGACAATGCAAGTGGCAAGATCTGGAATGCCCTCTACATGGATATTCCTCATGCTGGACCCATGATCGCCGCCCAATCTGCGACGAGCGATGTGACCAGCAACCAGACAGATACAATCTGGCACCTTCAAAACACCCGGAGCAGCGGTGGCTGGGATAATTCCGGCGTGGCAGCGGATCTGGTTACCCCGCAGAGCACCGGACCCGGGGAACCTGACCTTCTTTTCCGGAACTGTGCTTGGTTCCGCTGCGGGTTAGCTCGCACGGCAACGTCTGCAGGTGCTGCTGACAGTTCGGGCTGGACCACCGGAAAGTATGCGACTTTAGCAGACTTCCAGTCCGCCACGAATAGTGATTCGAATTGGTGGGTCGCCTCAAAATCCAACATCATGCCCACGGGTTCATCGACCAGCAGTGAGCGCACACAAAAGAGCGGGGCAGTTATCCAGTTTAACTCCAACAATGCGGTTAACTTCCTTATCTCCTCGAGCCTCACATTTAGTACCACGGGGGCAACTACGGATACCTCCACGGGTAACTCCTTTAACCTAAATCCGGGTTATACCGTGCCGGTTAACACCCGCATCGCCCAGGGTTGCTTGGACCTGTTGCCGAATAAATCGGCCGTGGCGGCCACGGTGGCTCTACCGACCCGAGGCAACCTGAATCCCAATGCTGACTTCATTGGTGCCTTCCGCGACAACAATTGGGCGCGCGGTTGGACCATGTTGGAAAGGGCGGGCGTTTTCAGCGGTCAAGTCGGGGCGAAGCAAGACGCACCCAATATCGTCGTTACTGTCAACGGCAGTGGTCAGCCCGTTCTTTCCTTCCAGGCGGGTAGTGGCATCAAGTACAGCATCGAGGCTTCTGTGGATAACACTTTCTACCGGCCTCTTGCCACAGTGACCGGCTCTGGCACTACGTACAGCTACACGGTGACCACTGGTTTGAGTGCCAGTGCCACCCAAGCCGGCCCTTACAGCGGCGGACCTTTCACCGGTTTCGATGCTGGAAAAAGGACCACAAGCGCCTCGACCTTCGCGGCGATCCCTGCCTCAGTCAGCAGTCAGCCCCTCTTCTTCCGGGTGATCGCGTTTTAAGCTTGGGTTAACTTCCGATTCAGCTGAGGGGGAGGCCTCCTTGCGGGGACCTCCCCCTCTCTCTTTCTTCCCTTGATGAACATCCATCAGTTTCTCGCCTTGGGGCTCTGTGTGGTCGTGCTCAGTGCTTGTGCTCCCCGCAGTCCCCAGATGAATCTAAGCTTGGAGGCGCTACGTTGGCAGGACCTGGTGCGAGGGGATGAGGAAAGGATTTCTGAATCTCGCGAGGCTACCGTCCGGGAATTAGCTAAGGCTGGACTGGTGGAAGAGGCCAAGCAACTGGCTCGTAGTATCCCGAACTATAAACGGGGTACTTCCTGGGCTGAAATTGGCATCATCCTCGTGTCGCAGGGGAAAAAAGAGGAGGCAGCCCGCCTCTTTCCAGCGCCTTCAGAACTATATCGGGTCAATCTCAAGGTGGAGCAGGACACCATCGTCGCGCGCCTGGTGCGATCCGCAATAGCCGCCGGGAACTATGAGGCGGCGCGGGAGATGGCCAAGGGGATGTCCAGCCCGGAAGGGACCCAAGCCCTTGAGCGCATCATAAAGTTGTCGGAAAGCCCGATGACCGTTAACGGGGCTCCGGTGCTCATCGGCACAAATACGGCCGCGCCAGTCTCCAAACTTTCTGCCAGCCTGGAAGGCCCGAAAGAGGGAGAGAGCGGGATTTCCTCGGACCGCTTGACTATGGAGATGTTGTTGGCGGAGATGGAGGGTGCGGTGCGGGTGGGCAAGAAGGAGGAGGCCAGGATGTTGGCTGGGCAGATCGAGGAGGGCCTCTACGTCATGAAAACGGTGTTGCGCCGACCGGTTTATTGGATGCGGCTGGCGCGGTTGCAGATGGAACTGGGGCGGTCCGCGGATGCCCGACGTTCCTTCGATGAGGGCATGGAGCGGATCCGCAAGCTGAACCCGCGTCTGGAGTTTCTAGACCTAGCCTATGCCGATGCGGTGGTGGTCCGGGCCGGCCTGGAAAATCCGGCCGCTGCCGCGAAGATGGTGGCGGACCGGGCCGAGGAGATTAGCCGTCGGGATCCGGACAATCCCTTTCCCATGCCGGTGATGGATGAATATTTTCAGGTGGACGCCTTCGCCACCTTGGCGAGAGGCGCCTGGGAGGCGGGCAACCACGAGCAGGCCCGGGAAATGTGGGATCGGGCGCTGGCCTTGGCTGAAAAAAACCCCAACCCGCGTTCCAAGGCCATCGGTGCGGTGCAGGTGCTGCTTTCACACGCGGCGGTTAACCAGGATCTTTCTCCTGAACTGCGCCGTCGGCTGAATCGAATCCGCAAGGAGCTACCCCCGGAGTACGTCCAGTTGAGCCGTATGAATGGCGGTACCCGGTAGCCAAGGACGAGCCACGTGCGGTGCGCCCTTGGATTTCTGCAGGCCCCTCCCCGCTCCTTGGTTTGTGAAGCCTTTGAAATTCTTGGGAAGCAGGCCGTTAGGGCCGAAATTCGAATTTCAGTTCCCAATATCGTTCACGACAACCCAAATCCCCAATCCAAAATTCCAAATCCACGCTGCCCTATCTGCTCCTCCACCACCCGTAACGTGCGACGAAGAACTAAAAACTATACGCCGCATTCAAACTGATATCCCAACCTTTGGTGTAAGCACTGTAGGTGTATTCGGTGCCCTGGAAGGTTTGGGTTCTTTGGAAAAGGGGATTCAGAAGGTTCTTTCCTCGAAAGGTGATCTTCCAGTTTTCGGTCAATCCTTGCGTCAGATTAAAATCGAGGGATGGGGCGGGTTGTTCGTAGATGTCGGGAAGTAAATAGAGCGTTCCCGGGGGTTTCGTGCCGACCGCATAAAGAAAAGGACCCGTGACATTATAAAAAAGCCCCGCATAGAACCTGTTTTCCTCATCATCATAATTTAACCCGGCGTTGATCAAATAATTGGGCTGACCCTGCAGAGGGCGGGTGTTGCCGGTGAGCCCCACGGCGGCCCGTTCGGCCACCGTAGCGGCGGGCATGACAACTTGGCTTTGGATTTGGCTGAAGTTGAAGGAGACGGTGAATTTTTTGAGCCATGAAGCCACCTCGTCCAGTCGTTTGCGGGCCTCCACCTCGAGGCCGTAGACGGTGGCGCTGGGGAAGTTCTGGTAGCGGAAGTAGACATCCCCGCCGGTTTCAAAGCTGGTCTGTTCCATGGGGGCCTGAATCTCCTTGTAGAAGAGACTGGCAGCCACCACCTCGCCGGCTCGGGGGAACCACTCGGCGCGGAAGTCGTAATTGTTGGCATGGGAGAGCTGAAGGAAAGGATTTCCAACGAAATACTCGGCGGAAGCGAAATTCCGCACCACCACGGGTCCGATTTCCTTGAAGGATGGGCGGGCCAGGGTCTGGGACCAGGCGAAACGGAGATTAAGATTATCATAGAGCTCAAACGTTGCTCCCACGGCCGGAAGGAGATCCAGTTGCTTGGTAATGTTGTTTGGGCCCTGAGGGAAAAGTTGTTGAAGGGCACCCGGGGGAATATTTCCGTTGACTCCCAAGTAGGTGTTTTCGAAGCGAGTGCCTCCCGTGAGCTTGAGGCGGGAGAAAGGCTCAAATTTAACCATGACATAGCTGGCGGCCACTTGCTGAAAGGCGTTGTATTCGGTGCCGGTTGCATTGTCGCTATTGCCCAGCGACCAGCTCATGGGATGGTCGTTTCCGGGGGTGGGCACCGGTGCGACGAGGCCAGAGCGGTCTGGCGCTAGGAAGACGTCCCCCCAAGGGGTGCCGTCGGTACTGGTGTAGGAGCCATAGTCGGGATCCTGGGAAGCGCCGTAGGTGTAGCTAAAGGAAGACTGTTGGTAGGGGCGTTTTTCATTGTCGTAGTACCAACCAGTTTTAAAGACGTTCTCCTTATCATCTTTTTTCAGAAAAGGAGCCGTGAGGTCGGCTATGGTATAATAACTGTTTTCAGTGAGGGATCGCTGGAAGGCCAAAGCGGTGGGATCGGCCCCGGTTGGGCCTTTGGGCTGGTACACTCCCGTGGAGGGATAGTAGCGGTAGGAGAACTGGGTCTGGTTCGGTTCGATGAGTTGCGCTTGGCCAAAACCTCCATTCCAGGTCAGGTTTAACCCGTTGGCCTCGGGAAAGAGATGGTCGCCGTGGAATTGCGAAAACAGCAGGCTTCTTTCGCCGTATTGGAGGATTTGCTGGGTGTAGACTTCCCCGGGGACGTTTCCGGGCTGCGTGCGGGTGGCGGCGATGGAGGTGGCTCCCTCGTTAAAGACGAGGTTTGCCCCCACAGTATTTTCCTTATCCCACTGCCCCGAGAGGCATAGTAAGGCGCCATAAAGAAGGTCTTGGTTGCCCTGGGCCTGATTGAAAGGCTCATACAGGGTGTCCACTCCTCCAGGTTTGGGAAACAGGGAGAGGTTTCCTCGCGTTCCCACCGGGTCAAAGGAATTTTTCTTTCTCCAACTGAAGGCGCCTAATACGCCCATTTGACCATCATTTTCGTCGCCCACGGTGTCACCTCCCTGCAGATTCACGGAAACATTCGGGCCGGGGGCTTGGGTTCGTGGAGCAATCACGGGAGAAATCTGTTTCATGGCGGTGTTAATTTTGTCCGCTTGGGCGAGGTCAGCCGGGGTGGTCAGAAACTGTGGGGTCCGGGTAAGCACGGAATCCGGAAGAGAGGTGACGCTTTCGGGAATCATCCGTCCGTTGGCCCGCATTCCGAAGACTCCCGGTCCTCCGTTGGGATCAACCAAAAAATTGGGATTAAAAGTGGCCTGGGAATTGTACTCCACTGTGGTGCCCACCCCAAAAGAGGGTTTGTCTGGAAACTGGCGGGTCCGTATATCCACGCTGCCTCCGGTGAAATCGCCCGGCTGGTCCGGGGTGAAGGTCTTGTAGATGTTGAGGCTTTCGACGGTGCTGGCAGGGAATAGGTCCACGTTAATGGCACGCTTGTCCGGATCGGAGGAGGGAAGGCGGCCGCCGTTTAGCAGGGTGTTCACGTAACGATCGGGCATACCCCGCACCACCACGTATTTTCCGTCCACCACGCTGGCTCCCACCATGCGGCGGAGAGCGTCTCCGGCGGTGGACGCTCCCAGCCGGGAAATCAGGTCTTGTCCCATCATGTCCATGAGGGCTGTTGCCTGCTGACGCTCCGCGAGCAGCCCGGTTTCTGACGTTTTCTCAATTTCCCCGGGTACAACCAGCTCTTCTAATTCCTCAATTTCCGCCACCGATTCGAATCGAATCTCGTTGAACGAGCCAGCCGAAACCGCCACTTGCGGCATGGTTTTTGGGATATAACCGGAAGCTCGGACTTGCAGGGAATAGATTCCCGGGGAGACTCCGGAAATGGTAAAATTTCCCTGGTCGTCCGTCATCGCACCAAAGGGTGTGTCCATGATGGCAACGGAGGCCTTTCCGATCGGTTGGCCGAAGTCGGAATCCACCACTTGCCCTCGGATCCCGCCAAACTGTTGCCCCATCAAATCAGAGGCTAGAAAAATAAAAACCCTTGATGCAATAAACGCTCCAAAAACCCCTTTAGATAGATATTGGCCAATTCTTCCCACGCCTTAATACTGAACTCAAACTCAATCCTTGGTATCGACTTACCCTTTTACCCACAACAAATTGTAAATATCCCACCAACAAACCATGGAATTTTTCCCTCGGCCCCATTTAATTGCATGATGAGTATTGATTTAGAATGTGCGATTTAAATCCTAGTCTTTTGCCCGTGCACTTTATTCGTAGCAATTCAATTTGGCGGCGTGGTAACTTATAAAGTTACGTCTCTTGATCATGTAATTCGAATTTGCCCTGTTTCTCCCCCATTGGATGAACGGATTCCAAGTTTAAGAATTCGACCGCCGGCGTGAGCGGAGTAGTGTGAACAGGCGGCGGTAAAAGCGGGGGGTGAAATCCGGCGCCGTTTTCTCCCACTCGTGCAGATGCAAAGCCCGGGTGTCATAGAATCGGGAGAGGGGGGGTGACCGTAGATGAGCACAAGACTGGCCAAGAGGTGACTCTCCAGCCCCAACCGGAGGTGAAGCTCGGCGACGCTGATTAGTTTCGGTCTGAGAGAGTGGCTTCGGCGGTGACTTTGGTGTCTTAGACTTTTGCCATAAAAATGTTTCATTCACGACCTTGCCGCGCACTAGCCTTGGGAGATATCAGAAGGAGCAATGCGTGAACGCATTCTGGTAGTAGAAAATGAGCCTGATGTCCGAATGCTTCTGCGGACGAATCTCCAAGCGGCGGGGTTCGATGTGCTGGAGGGCGCAAACGGGCCGGAGGGCTTAGCCATCGCCAAGCATGATCTGCCCGCCGTGATCATCTTGGATCTGATGATGCCGGAAATGAACGGAATTGAGGTTTGCCGGGACCTGCGCAAACATCCATCCACTTCCAGGATTCCTATCCTGATGCTAACGGCCAAAGAAGGCAAAGAGGATATGGTGGATGCTTTTGAGGCTGGGGCGGATGACTATGTGACCAAGCCGTTCAGTATGCGGGAATTAGTCTTGCGGGTGAGGGCGGTGGCGCGTCGAAAACCGGATCGAGGGGGGGGCAAGCCGATTCCCGCTCGTGCTGGCCTGATCTCATTGGACCGGGCAGACATGACGGCGACGATCAGGGGTAAGAAACTGGGATTGACCTCGACTGAGTTCCGGTTGTTGGAGTCGCTGGTACGGCGGGCAGGGACTATTCAGTCGCGTAAGACGCTGTTGAGCGAGGTATGGGGGTATCAGGCGAACCTAGACACGCGGACGGTGGATACGCATGTGCGGAGGTTACGAAAAAAGCTGGGTCCTGCGGGGAATTTGGTGGAGACGGTGTGGGGGAGCGGATACCGGTTGATCACATAATTGCCTTATGCGGTCGTTCCGAACTCGATAACCAAGTCCTCAATAGTTCCCTTAATCACGACCCAATCCGACTCTTTCTTACTCTTTACGACTTTAACCTAACTCGTCTTTGCACCAGGTGTCTCTCCCTTAACTATTAATCCTACTTCATGCCCCGCACCTCGCTTTCATTCTCCCAGAGAATCTTTCAGGCCATTTTCACCCCATTTTCTGGGTATCTTTGGCCTATTTTAAGGGCAATTTCCGGGTATTTATTTTCCGTTCCCGGTAAATTCCCGGTGGTTTCACGGCCAGGTTCCCGGTCGAAACCGGTCTTTTTTGCCTTAAAATGTGATAAGGTATCCCCTTCAACCCCTTAAAACATGTGGAAGCCCTTTTCAGCCTCGTTCTTCCTGCCAAAAATCAATATCTCCCATTAAGAATGATTTTTTAAATGTTCTCGGTTGCTTTCCCGGTGATTTGCCGATGGTTCTTAGGTGATCTGGCCGGTAATTTTCCCGGTCTGAAGTAACCCTTAAATCTCCTTCACCCCACAACTCTTTAAATAACTAATACGACCCGTCATAATACTCTGGCGCATGCGATGGATCCAAAGGCTCCCCCTTATAGGCTTATAGATCATTATCCCCTGCCGTGCCCGCGTCAGCAGCACCCGATACGTGGAGTTTAAGCGAGGCAAGGAGGAGTTCCGCCAGGTGATGCAGAAAGCTATCTAGGAGCCACTGCAGGATCGATCAGCCATTTAAGCGCGGAAATAGGCCGGTTTTTACGCGGTAGAGCGCACTAAAAAGAAATCTTAAACATCGTTTTTGCTCATTTCCTATCCAAGGGGCTTGGGAAAAAATGCAATAGTAGTAAACGACTTGCGAAGGAAAATCGTAGATTGGGTCAAAAGTGAAAGACCGATATGTTTAGAAGCATCTAATAACTATAGTTGACGAATTCAGTTTTACAGAAGACAGCAGCAAATAGTGAAAATATATATACCACAAATACAGGGAGCCGATTCTTTACAGAGTTTGCTCAAAACATCCGCTAATCCGAACCTGCCTTTATTCATGGGAATAACCCATCCCTCTAGAAAATCAAGACGGAGACGAAAATCTAGATATAAGTCCAGAGTTCCTAGTTGGAGAGAAATTATTCTGCAAGGAGCATCCGCAGCCGATCTGGCGAAGTTGGATCGTTCTATCCTCATAGAGGCACTTCGTTACAAAGGGATGGTTTTTACTGTCAAAGAGATGGCCAAATTAGCCTGCTGTGACGTTGAAACAATCAGGCGCAAAACCAAAGACGGCACACTTCGTAAGGTTCCGGGAATTCGGCACATTCGCGTGCACTCTGATACTTTTTTCGCCTGGCTGCGTGCGGAGAAAAATAAAGTTATTTGAGAACCACTTTTTGGGCCATCGCTTGGGAATGAGCGGAGCAGTATTCGGAATAGGTTTGAAGAACCAGCACCCCTCCGTCTTTATGGCCCAGCCACCGGGAAACAGTCGGAACATCCACCCCGCTTTGCAGACAGCGGGTGGCAAAGAGATGGCGCAAGTCGTGGTGGGTAAGGTGGGACAGCCCGCATTGGGCGCATGCCCTCTTAATAGCCGAGTAACAGCTCACGGCGTTGAGCACCCGCGGACCCTGTTTCGGAATGCGGCCGAGAAGCTCCTGCAGGGCAGGAAAGATCGGAATGGAGCGGGTTTGGCCTCCCTTGGTGCCGGTTTCTGGATCTCCCCGGATAATCATGGTTCCTGCGGCAAGATCGACGTCCCGCCAGAGGACGTTGGCTGCTTCG